>NZ_CBRA020000022.1:0-37912 GCF_000469945.2 Paenibacillus sp. P22
TCCCGGCGGCGGCTTCCCCGGCGGGCCGGGCTTCCCCGTTCCTTTTACAGGAGCCGGCGCCCCTGGCACCGGTCCTGCAGGAACGGTCAACACGCCTGCGCCGGTAACCGTCCGCATTGAAGGCGGCGAATCCTTTCCCTATGTGACGGAGGATTACCAAATTCCTTATTATGACGGCATGAGCATTGCCCAGGCTCTCGAATACACCGGTGTCGTCCGAATTTCCCCCGGAGGCGGCGTACAATCCGTCGGCGGCGTGCGCAACGACATTTCGGACGATATCCGCATCGGCGACAACGTCCAGTACACCCTTCGTCTGAACGGACGGCAGATACCGCATACTCTGCTTACATTCCCCGTCCACCGGAGAGATGTCATCGGCATCGATCTTATCCACATCGGAACCTGAACGGCCGGCTTTTCCAAAGCACGCAGTTGATTCATGCAAGCGGCTTTTTGCAGGGAGCGGCTAGCATGCCATAGAGGGATAAACGCGAGCACGCTTCACTGATCCTTCCTGCTGCCCGCCGAGGTCGTTGAGCCGCATCGCAAATCACAAAAAGAGGGCAGCCCCCCAGTCATTGACTTTGGGGGCTGCCCTCTTATGGATTTACGCCATGACTTGGCAAATCTGGTTCGTGAACTCCACCGGATCCTCGATCGGCAAGCCCTCGATCAGCAGCGCCTGATTGTAGAGCAGCGAAGTGAACAAGCCCAGCTTGCTCTTGTCGCTCTCATAAGCTTCCTTCAGCGCGCGGAAGACATCGTGGCCGACATTCAGCTCCAGCACCTTCTGGGCTTTGACGTCGCCGCTGTTCGGCATCGCCTTCAGAATCTTCTCCATCTCGATCGTCACTTCGCCATCCGTGGCGAAGCAGACCGGATGCTTGCGCAGGCGCCTGGAAGCCCGCACGCCGCTGACCTTGTCGCCGAGCAGCGCCTTCATCTCCTCGAAGAGCGCCTTGTTCTCCTCATCGGCCTTTTCGTCCTCGGCTGTCTTCTCGTCCTCCTCGATGCCCAGATCGCCGCTGGAGACGGAGCGGAATTCCTTCTCCTTGTAGCGGGCAAGCATCTTCACGGCGAACTCGTCGATATCGTCGGTGAAGTACAGAATCTCGAAGCCCTTGTCGAGCACGAGCTCGGTCTGCGGGAGCTTCTCGATGCGCTCGGCCGATTCTCCGGAAGCGTAGTAGATATACTTCTGATCCTCGGGCATGCGGGCAACGTATTCAGCCAAGGTGACCAGCGCCTTGTCCTTGGAGGACGTGAACAGCAGCAGATCCTGCAGCGCGTCCTTGTGCATGCCATAGTCGCTGTAGACGCCGAATTTCAGCTGGCGGCCGAACGACTTGAAGAACTGCTCATACTTCTCGCGCTCGTCCTTCAGCATGCTCTGCAGAGCGCTCTTGATTTTGGATTCAATGTTTTTGGCGATCAGCTTCAGCTGGCGGTCATGCTGCAGCATCTCGCGGGAGATGTTGAGCGAGAGGCTCTCGGAGTCCACCATGCCCTTGACGAAGCTGAAGTAGTCGGGAAGCAGGTCGGCGCATTTGTTCATGATCAGCACGCCGCTGGAATACAGCTCCAGCCCCTTCTCGAACTCCTTGGTGTAATAATCGAACGGGATCGTCTCCGGAATGTACAGGATCGCCTGATAGACGACCGCGCCGTCGGCGCTCACATGCACATGCTTGAGCGGCTTGTCGAAGCCGTAATGCTTCTCGTGGTAGAACGCCTCGTAGTCCTCGGCCGTCAGCTCGCTTTTGTTCTTGCGCCAGATCGGCACCATGCTGTTGACCTGCTGCTCTTCGGTGCACGTCTCGAACTCATCCTCGCTGCCTTCCTTGAGACGGCTGGAGGAAACCTCCATCCGGATCGGATAGCGGATGAAATCGGAGTATTTCTTGATCAGCGCCTTGAGCCGGTAATCGTTCAAATACTCGTCGTAGTTGTCATCCTCGGTATTCGGCTTGATCTCCAAAATGATCTCGGTGCCGACCGAATCCTTGTGAGCTTTCTCGATCGTGTACCCGTCCGCACCTTCAGAGACCCATTTCCACGCCTCTTGTCCATCCAGCGGCTTCGTGACGACCGTCACGCGGTCGGCGACCATGAAGGCGGAGTAGAAGCCGACGCCGAACTGGCCGATGATGTCGCGGCCGTCCTTGGCTTCATTTTCCTGCTTGAAGGCAAGGGAGCCGCTTTTCGCGATAATGCCGAGATGGCTCTCCAGCTCCTCGCGGTTCATGCCGATGCCGGTGTCCCTAATCGTCAGGGTGCGCGCAGCCTGGTCGGGAATGACCTGGATGAAGTAGCTGTCCGGATTGAACGTCAGCTTCTCGTCCGTCAGCGCTTTATAGTAGATTTTATCGATGGCGTCACTGCTGTTGGAAATCAGCTCGCGAAGAAAAATTTCCTTTTGGGTATAGATGGAGTTGATCATCATTTCCAAAAGACGTTTGGATTCAGCTTGGAACTGCTTTTTTTCCACTTTGAAATCTCTCCTCTTGGATCGGGTAGATTAGCACTCGGAAATGAAGAGTGCTAAAACTTTATATACCACTCCGCAAATTGGCTTGTCAAGGATTGCCTCTGCTTCTAAGGGGGAAGCGATGAGGGCGGCGCTTCCTCGTGAACGGCAAGCCTTGAAAAAAGGCAGCCGCAGCGCAGGACACCGCGTCCAGCTCTGCAACTGCCTTGGATTGTCCAGTCCCCGCCCGTTCGACCGCTCTGCGCCATACACCCTGCTCCAAGCGGTTTGCCACCGTTCGACCTCTCCGCGCCTATACTCTGATCCTGCACGTTTTCCCAGCCTTGTCCGCTCAAACGGTCTGCCAGCTAAGCAGAGAGCCCGTTATGGACTGCCCCGCTAAGAGTTCCAGCCGCTTGGGCCATAGCCGAGAAGCTCCGCGAGCCTATTCCCCGTCTGCGGTCCCCAGCTCCTTGCCCTTGCCGCTGATCAGCTTGAGCTGATCGTTCTCGTATCCGACCTCGTAGGAAACCTCGAAGCTGCGGACGGACGTCTTGCCGTCCTGGCCATGCTCTTCGGCCGTAATGACGGCCTTGACCACGGCGGATCGCTCCCCGTCCTTGTCGACCTTGAGGCTTTTGATGACGACATTTTTGGTCGGCAGGTAGCCACGGCGGAAATCCTCGTAGGGATCCTGCTTCTTCCAGTTGATTCCCAGCAGCGAATACGCATAGACGTAATCGCCGTTGCTGAGGCTCTCGTAGAAGCGGGACACAAGATAACCGGCGTAGTCCGTAATGGATTTCTTGCCGGTCAGGGCGTTGGTCGCGCTCCCCGGAACGCCGGGCAGCTCCTTCATCGGTGTCTGCGACCATCCCTCGGCCGCGGACAGAATATCGGAGATCGGAATGCTGAACCCGATTTCTCCGTCCTGCATTTCCGCCGAGTTGATGCCGAGCACCATTCCCGTCCGCTGGTCGATGAGCGGCCCGCCGCTGTTGCCGGGAGCGATCGCGGCCGAAATCTGGTACATGTTCCGGTACGTGTACGGCTTCATCGAGAACGTGCGTCCCAGCCCGCTGATGATGCCCGGAGTTACGGTATTCTGCAATCCGAGCGGGCTGCCGACGGCCATGATGGCATCCCCGACCTCCACCCGCCCGCTGCGCTCCAGGCGCAGCGGCTCCGTTCCCTCCAGATCGGGCACGCGCACGACGGCAATATCGGTATCCGTGCCGATGCCGATCACCTCCCCCGTCAGCTCGCGGGCATCGGAAGTCGTCACTCTCACCGTTCTCGATCCCGCTACGACGTGGGCGTTGGTGATTATATCTCCCTTGGCGTTGTACAGAAAGCCGGATCCGAGGCCGCTTTCGCTCTGGATGGTGACGACTTTTTTCTGGATGCGGAAAATAATGTCCTTCAGCGCGGCTGCGTTGCCTGCAGCCGTACCCTCCGGCGGCGAAACCGCGAGCAGCGGCTCCATGCCCATCTGGCGGGGAATGTACCGTGCAGCGCCAAGGCCGTCCCCGCTCCCGCAAGCAGAACGGCTGCCGCCGCAGCGGCCGCAAGTGGCTTCGTCAGCCTCATGGCGGTCCCTCCTTTCTTATTTCTCGCGACGCTTAATCGATATACCAAGTCGCGCTAGTAATCGCTACGGACGCCTCGCTCTTGACCGAAGCGTTCTTTTCGGTGAAGGCGGCGCTTCCTCCCGGCTCGATGACCCCTCCGCTCGAAACGGATATCGTGCCGGAGCCGACCTGCACCCCTTCCGCATCCTTGAGGACATAGAAGAGCCGGATGGCGCGGATGCCCCGGGTCGCCTTGCTCTTCAGCCGGCCGGTAATGACGGCGCTGCCTTCCTCGCCTATGGAAGCGTTCAGCTCGACGATGTCGAATGCATCCGTCTGATTTTGCCGCTGCTCCAGATTGGCCATCTGCATGGCCGCATTCAGCCGCTTGCGCTCCTGCTCCTCGTATTCTTCCTTCTCTTTGTCGATCCGGGCAGACATATCTTGAAGCTTCGACGTGTTCCCCGCATGGCTGACCGTCTCGTCCACAGCGGCGCGGGCGGCAGAGAAGTCCTTCTTCCTCAGCAGCTGCTGCGCCTGGTTGATGCCCATTTGGACCATGCTGTCCAAAATGCGCTGACGCAGCTCAGGCGCCCCGGGAGCCTGGAGTCCGCGCAGCCTCTGGAGCCTCTCCGCCATTTCCCGGATCGTGCCCAGACCGTCCAGCTCGCTCGACACTTGCTGCACGGCCAGCCTTGCCCCCGCTCCCGCCAGCTTGTCGCGGATCGGATCGAACAGCTCCTCGTGGCGGCTGCTCAGCGTCGCCTGCGCTTGGCGCAGCCCGCTTTCCGCCTTCTCCAGGCTGCCCTGGTCGAGCAGCAGCCCCGCCGCCTTGATGTCATCGTCGAGCTTGGCCGCCTGACGGACGATGTCGATATCCTTGGCAATGCCGGGATTGCCGGGCCGGGAAGCCGCCGCGAGCTCGAGCAGCTGCTCGGCATTCCGGTACTGCCCCGCCTTGGCTTCCTTTTCCGCCTGTACATGCCAGGAACGCACCTTGGCGTTGACCTTCCCGTCATGGACGAAGACGGCAAGCACGGACAGACAGCTGATCAGCAAAGCAGCAGCCGGCAGCATCCATAGCCGGAAGTAGCCTGTCGCCGGTGCGCCCTCCGCAGCGATGGCAGGACGTTCAGTCCGAGACTGCTCCGCCTGCCCGCCTCCTCCATCCGCCTTGCGGCCGGACTCGCCATCGCGCGACATGCGGTTCCATATTTCCTGGGCTTCGCGGTCCTGAAGCGGCTGCGCGCTTGACCCGGCGCCGACATCCTTGATTTTTTCCAGCCATTCCGCCCGTTCGAGGCGGCGCGCCAAAATGGCCGCCGTATGGAGCGGCTTGCCGCAGCGGCTGCAGAACGAAGCTTCGTCGTCCATCGTCGCAAAACCGCAATAAGGACATGCCGTCCGCACTACCCGGCCGCGCTCTCCTTCACTGGTTTCCCTGCTCATCTTCCCAAGCCTCCACCATGTTAACCTGTTCCTATCGGATTCTCTATCTATTACTAACGGATGAAGTCACGGAAAAGCAATCAAAAACCAAAAAACCGCCCAGACAAATTCCTGTGCCCCGGACGGTTCATGATTCGGATGACTGCCCCTGCTAGCGCAAACCTAAAGCAACTCCGTCTCCAGCTTGCTTCTCATATAATCCCGTACCGCCTGAGACAGATCCTCGCGTTCCAGCGCCATGTCGATCGTCGCCTGTACAAATCCCAGCTTATCACCGACGTCATGCCGGCGTCCCTGGAATTTAAAGGCATGCATCGGCAGCACGGAATTCAGCTTCTGCAAGCTGTCCGTCAGCTGGATCTCGCCGTTCTTGCCCGGCTCCGCTCTTTCGAGCAGGCGGAATACGGCAGGGTCGAGCACGTAGCGCCCGACGACAGCCCAATTGGACGGCGCTTCGCCGGGAGCCGGCTTCTCCACCAGGTTCCGGATGCGGGGGAACATGCCTTCGCCTTCCAGATCCGCGATGCCGTATTTGTGGGTCTGATCCCAAGGAACCTCCATGACCGAGACGACCGAAGATCCGGTTTCCCGGTAGAAGTTCATCATCTCGCCCAGGCATGGCTGCGGCGAGCGCAGAATGTCGTCGCCCAGCAGCACCGCAAAAGGCTCGTTGCCGATGAAGCTGCGGGCGCAGAGCACCGCATGGCCCAGGCCAAGCGGCTCCCGCTGGCGGACGTAGACGATGTCGGCCAGCTTGGAAATGCTGCGGACGACCTTCAGCGTCTCCTCGTCGCCTCTTGCTTCCAGCTCGTTCTCCAGCTCGACCGATTTGTCGAAGTGGTCTTCGATCGCGCGCTTGCTGCGGCCGCTGACGATCATGATGCTCTCGATGCCGGATGCGGCGGCTTCTTCCACGATATATTGAATGGCCGGCTTGTCGATGAGCGGCATCATTTCCTTGGGCTGGGCTTTTGTTGCGGGCAGGAAACGGGTACCGAGGCCTCCTGCAGGGATGATTGCTTTGCGGATATGAGTCAAGTGGGGTCCAACTCCTTCGTCATGATAGAAACATGGCCGGATCCGGCCGACAAAATGCGATATGTAAATGAGTCGTTCAGTTCCAATTCCGTTGCTTCCAGTTTACCAATTCTTGTCGAAAGGCGCCAGCGGACGTATGAGAGGGCCGCCAAGGGGCACCATTCAGGTATATGCATCGGGGCGTTCCGCATGATCACAACCGAAAATTTAAGCATCGGCAGACAAAGGCGGATAATCGGCATGGCGGAGACGTTCCGGCGGCATGGGAAGCAAGCCCGCTTCCTTGAAGGACAGGCATTTGTATACTGTATCCATACGACGGCGGGAATAACCATTCCAGCCACAGCGAGCTTCCCTTCGAACCCGATGTCCGTCATCCGGAAGGACTTGATCTGTCCATTGCTTCTTTTGCACCTTCGACCGCAGCTCGAAAGAATCCATCCTGTTCGGCTTTCTTTGGAATGATTCAGCCCTAAAACAAATTCGTTGTCTTATACTCAAATTTGAATATAATAAGAATGGATCTTAATTTGCAGGAGAAAGAAGGAGTGAATTCCATGTCGGAGAAAGGCGCTCGCCAGACCCGATTCGTCGTAGCCGGCCTTATGCTGGCCATTCTGATGTCAGCCATGGACAACACGATCGTCGCTACCGCCATGGGGCGGATCGTCGATGATCTCGGCGGGTACGACCAGCTCGTATGGGTGACATCCGCTTATATGATCGCCCTCATGGCAGGCACGCCGATTTTCGGCAAGCTGTCGGACATGTACGGCCGCAAGCGGTTTTTCATTTTCGGCATCATCGTGTTCCTGATGGGCTCCGCGTTGTGCGGCACGGCCGGCAGCATTACCCAGCTGAGCGTGTACCGGGCCATCCAGGGCATTGGCGGCGGAGCTCTCATGCCGATCGCGTTCACGATCGTATTCGATATTTTCCCTCCGGAGAAGCGCGGCAAGATGTCCGGCCTGTTCGGAGCCGTATTCGGCATCTCCAGCATCTTCGGGCCGCTGCTCGGCGCGGTCATTACCGACCATATCGGCTGGGAGTGGGTGTTCTACATCAATATCCCGCTCGGCATTCTCGCCCTGTTCTTCATCGGGACCTATTACAAGGAATCCCTCTCCCATTCCAAGCAGCGCATCGACTGGGTCGGCGCGTTCACTCTCGTCGGAGCCATCGTCTGCCTCATGTTCGCCCTGGAGCTGGGCGGCCAGAAGTACGCTTGGGATTCCGGCATGATTCTCGGCCTGTTCGGCGGGTTCGTCGTGCTGCTGGCGGTGTTCCTGTATACGGAAACGAAAGTCGCCGAGCCGATCATCTCGTTCAAAATGTTCCGCAAGCGGCTGTTCGCGAGCAGCGTGCTGACCTCCTTGTTCTACGGCTCGACTTTCATCATCGCCACGATCTATATTCCGATCTTCATCCAGGGCGTGTACGGCGGCTCGGCGACCAACTCCGGCCTGCTGCTCATGCCGATGATGATCGGCTCCGTCGTCGGCAGCCAGGTAGGCGGCTTCCTGACGACCAAGCTGAGCTTCCGCTCCATCATGATGATATCGGCCGTCTTCTTCCTGGCGGGTGTCGTTTCTCTCGGCTTCATCAGCCCGGATACGGCCCGCTTCGTCGTGACGCTGGAGATGATCCTGCTCGGCTTCGGCGTCGGCTACTCCTTCTCCGTGCTGAACATGGCCGCCATCGACGGCTTCGACATGCGCCAGCGCGGAGCGGCGACCGCCACGACGACGTTCATGCGCTCCCTCGGCATGACGCTCGGCATTACGATCTTCGGCATCATTCAGCGCAACATCTTCACCTCGCGGCTGGAAACCGCGTTCGGAGGCAAGGCGCCGATCGGCGGGGGAGGCGGCGGCAACCAGCAGTTCCTTACGCCTGAAGGCCGCAAGGCGATCCCTGCCGAAGTGCTGAGCAAAATCGAAGCCGCGCTCGCGACTTCCATCTCCCACACCTTCCTGTGGGCTCTTATCCCGGCTGTCGCAGCCGTCATCATGGTCCTGCTCATGCCGGGCACGCGCATGACGATGAGCCGCAAGCCTGAACCCAAGCAAGAGCTCCGCACGGAATAAGCGGCGGGCACATGCAGGTCAAAGCACAGCAAAGAAAAAAAACAAGA
This sequence comes from Paenibacillus sp. P22, assembly GCF_000469945.2. Classification (NCBI taxonomy): domain Bacteria; kingdom Bacillati; phylum Bacillota; class Bacilli; order Caryophanales; family Paenibacillaceae; genus Paenibacillus; species Paenibacillus sp. P22. The sequence goes on from NZ_CBRA020000022.1 coordinate 8,663, forward strand.
ACGACGAAAAAAAGGTCCCTGACAAGGGGCCTTTTTTGGTTTTCGCCGCCTTCGTTGACAGACGGATTCAACTTTATTATATTTAATACTAGTTAATAATAATTATAAATAAGGAGCTGATTTCTTTGACAACCCCATCCGCTGCTGCCATTCCATCGGTGTCTCAAGTGTTGAATCTCCACCTGGCCAATTGGAGCATTTTGTACGTGAAGCTCCACCAATTCCACTGGTATGTGAAAGGCCCCCAATTTTTCACCCTGCACGAAAAGTTCCAGGCTCTCTACGAAGAGGCCGCCTTACATGTCGACGAGCTCGCCGAACGGCTGCTGGCGGTCGGAGGCAAGCCGCTTGCGAGCATGAAGGAATATCTCGAGACGGCCACCGTCGAGGAAGCGGCGGGCAGCGAGTCCGCCATCGCCATGGTCCGGTCGGTCGCCGCCGACTTTAGAAGCATGATCGGCGAGCTCAAGGAAGGAATGGCCGCCGCTCAGAGCCGTCAGGACGAAACGACAGCCGATATGCTGCTGGCCATCCACACGTCGCTGGAGAAACATGTCTGGATGCTGGATGCCTTCGCAGCCGAGTAACCTCGGCTTATTGCCTTCCTCTCGAAGGACCTCGCTGCCAAAACAAGCTAGACGGGTGAGTTCAGAAAAAAAAGTTGAGATCGCAAAAAAAGGTTTGCGCAGCCATCCCTAGGGCGGCTTCCGAACCTTTTTGAGCTTTTTTGCCTATATCTCTTTTTCATTGAAGGTTACATCACAATCCTTGCCGGCCGTTTGGTGTAGCGGTTCGCATAGCTTGAGGCGCAGTAAGCCTCCGGCTTGACGCGGGGCACATAGCTGCCGATCGTCTCCACGCGGGCGATCATCTCCTGGACATACAGATGGGTCGGATTCAGGCAGGGCTCCGTGCCGGCATCGATATCGATGAACGTCCGAAGCTCGCCTCCCTGGTAGACGTACGGCAGAATCAGCTCTTCCATCGCCGGCACGATTCGATGCTCCTCCAAATATGCGGCCATTTCCTGGGAAAGGGAAGTCTCGAAGGCCAGCTTCTCGCGGATCGACGCCAGCTCCCTGTTCAGCACGAAAGGCCGGTAGCATGCCCAAGCCCCTTTGCCCACCCGTCTCAGAACGAGGCCCGTAATGAACTTGGTATGGCTTGGATGAACCTGGGAATCCGTCCCGATGGCAAAATGATACGCCGCCCGCGGATCCTCGCTTATGAAAGTCATCATCCGCTCGGCGACCTCGCCCAAGGTCAGATGCTGCTCCTTGACGTTGTGAAATCGAAGCCTGTTGCGGTAATCATGGGATTCCGGCTGTCTCTTGGACTTCGTCACGCTAGCTCTCACCCGCCCTCGCTGTCTTACCGTCAGCTTATGCTTGGATGGCCTTGCCTATGAACCGGCCAAGCAGACGGCGCTCCCATGGCGGCTGCATCGGGTAGAAAAACAGCCGCATCCAAGCCTCGCCGAAACGAGGACAGGATGCGGCTTGTTCCATGCATGACGTCAAACGAGGGAGACAAGGGAGGAGGCGATCTTCTCCCCGTTCCAGAGAACGCTCAGCTCCTCGCCGTCCCGAAGGGCGGCGACGCCGGCCGGCGTCCCGGTGAAGACGATGTCTCCCCGGCCCAGGCCGTAACGGCGGCCGATATGCTCCGCGAGCACATCCGGCTTGAAGATCATATCCCGGGCGTTGCCCAGCTGGGCGACCTCGGAGCCGCGCAGCAGAGCGAAGTCGGCGGCCTCCAGCCCGGCTAGACCCGGATAAGGACGCCAAGGCCCGATCGGAGCGGAATTCCGGAAGCCCTTGGCGGCGAGCCATGGATGGCCCTTCTCCTTGAGCCTGCTCTGCACGTCGCGCAGCGTCAGGTCGAGGCCGAGCGTCATCGCGTCGAACAGCTCGTCCGCCTCGATTCCCGGTTCCCAGCCGCGTCCCGCGCGAAGCACGATTTCCAGCTCGAAATGCACCTCTCCTTCCCCGCCCGGCAGCTCGACGGCGCTTCCGTCCATCGGAATCAGCGAATGGGTCGGCTTGGTGAACACCATCGGGGATTTCGGCACTTCGTTGCCGAGCTCAAGGGCATGCAGCCGGTAGTTGCGGCCGATGCAATAAATATTGCGTACGGATTCAAGGCTGTAGTCTTCATAGGCACTCATGCAGGGTCAGCTCCTGTTCTTTGCTTTCTGGGCTTCGATTTGTTCCGCAAGCTCGTTCAGATAGGTCCAGCGCTCCATCAATTCCTCCAGCCTGGCCTCCAGGCTCTCCTGGCGGGCCATGAGCTCCTGCAGGCGCACCGAGTCGCTTCCCGAAGCGCCCATCTCCTCCTGGACCCGCTCCAGCTCGGCTTCCGCCTCCGCGATGCGGCCGTCGATGACCTCAAAATCCTTCTGCTCCTGATACGACATGCGCAGCTTGGATTCCTTGCGCGGAGCTTCGGCCGGCTCTCCCGGCCGGGAGGCGGCAGACGGGGATGACGCAGCCGCCCTGGAGGACGAGTCCTGGAGACTTCCCTTCTTCTGCAGCTGCTCCTCGTAGTCCGAATAGTTGCCCGTATGCTCCGTGATGGCGCCGTTCTCGAACGCGAAGATCCGGTCCACCGTCCGGTCCAGGAAGTACCGGTCATGGGAGACGACCAGCACGACGCCCGGGAAGTCGTCGAGGTAATCCTCCAGCACGCCGAGCGTCGCGATATCGAGATCGTTGGTCGGCTCGTCGAGCAGCAGCACGTTCGGAGCGCCGCTCAGGATGCGCAGCAGCTGCAGGCGGCGCTTCTCCCCGCCCGACAGCTTGGAGATCGGCGACCACTGCATCGCCGGAGGGAACAGGAACCGCTCCAGCAGCTGCCCGGCGCTGATCGTCATGCCGTCGCCCGTGCGGACCTGCTCCGCCTGCTCGCGGATGTATTCGATGACGCGCATCGACTCGTCCATTTCCTCATGCTCCTGCGAGAAATAACCGAGCTTGACGGTCGGGCCGAGCACGACCTGTCCGCTGTCCGGCTCCATCCGGCCGGCGATCAGCTTCAGCAGCGTCGACTTGCCGCTGCCGTTGCGCCCGATGATGCCGACCCTGTCTTCCGGCACGGCGATGTAGCTGAAGCCGTTGATCAGCGACCGGTCTCCATACCCTTTGCTCACGTCTTCCAGTTCGATGATCTTGCGTCCCAGCCTGGAGGAGGCGACGGACAAGTCCAGCTTGCCGGAAGCCTTGCCCGGTCCAGCCTCCTTGAGAGCCTCGAAGCGCTCGATCCGCGCCTTCTGCTTCGTCGAGCGCGCCTTGGCGCCGCGGCGGATCCAGGCGAGCTCGTTGCGCAGCAGATTCTGGCGCTTGGACTCGCTCGCCGCCTCGCGCTCCTCGCGCTCCAGCTTCAGCTCCAGGAAGCGGCTGTAGTTGGCCGTATAGAAGAAGGCACGGCCCTGGTCCAGCTCGATGACGCGGTTGCTGACCCGATCCAGGAAGTAGCGGTCATGCGTCACCATGAGCAGCGCGCCGCGCCGCTTCTGCAGCATGCTTTCCAGCCACGCGACGGACTCGTTGTCGATATGGTTGGTCGGCTCATCCAGAATGAGCACGTCGGATGGCGACAGCAGCGCTGCGGCCATCGCCACCCGCTTGCGCTGGCCGCCGGACAGCGTGCCGAGCTTCGCCTCGTAGCTCGTAATGCCGAGCTTGGAGAGAGCGGTTCGGGCATCGCTTTCCAGCTGCCAAGCATCCTGCTCGTCCATGGCCGCGTTGGCCCGGAGCAGCCGCTCCTGCAGCGCGACATCCGAGCTGCTCCGCTCAAGAGCCTCCAGCGCCGCCGCATAGTCCCGCACAGCCTTCAGCTGAGGCGAATCCCCGCTGAGCACATGCTCCAGCACGGTTTCCTCCGGATCGAACTCCAAGTTCTGGAGCAGCATCCGCACGCTGACGCGCGGCGGAATCACGACGCTGCCGCTGTCGGCAGGCTCGATTCCCGCAATCGCCTTCAGAAACGTCGACTTCCCGGTTCCGTTCACCCCGATGATGCCGATCTTATCGCCGTCGGATATTCCGAAGCTTACGTCTTCAAACAGTTTTTTCTCTCCGTAGGTTTTGGAAAGATGCTCTACCGATAACAGATGCATATCAGGCCCCGGCTTTCTTGTTTTCTCGTCCTTCCATCATACCACAACTTGGCGGCTGCGCAGCCGCCGTCCGGTTCCGGAAGCTCAGAACCCGAAGCATAAGCCGGTTCGGTCCGGGCATCCCCCTTCACCCGTCTTGTCCGAAGGGTGGCTCCTGTACGGGAGGCTTATCGGCGCAGCCCCCCGCCTTTTGCCGAACCGCGCTTCTTTAAAAAGTCATTTCCAAGTCAGCTCTATCTTCATTTTCTGTTCATTTTGAAAGCGTAGGATAGGGAGCAATCCTTGAAACGAGGTGGATTCGATGAAACAGCGAATCGGCAAATGGAGAAAGTGGCAAATCGGCGCCGGCGGAGCGGCGGCCCTGTTTGTTTTGTTCAGCACCGTGCAAAACAGCACCGCCTTTCAGGAAAAGATCCAGTCCGGAGGAAATGGATCCGGCCCGGCATCGGAATCGGATGCCTCTGCCGCCGATCGGGACAGGCTCATGGACGATTGGCGATCCGGCAGCATGGACAACGGCGGAGCTCTCGACGGGGACACCGGCAGCCGTACGGGCAGGCATGGCCGGAGAGGCGGCGCCTCCCCGTCCGACGGAGCGGCAGGCGGCGGATCTCCAAGCGGCGGCTGGAGCCAATCCGACAGCGGCGGGGGCATGAGCTCCCGCTCGGGAGGCTCCTGATCATGCCGGCCGAATCCCGAATCGCGTTGAGGGCAATGAACACGGACATAACGGCCATTCTCCGCTGGCCCGACGATCGGACTCCCGATACGCCGGCCTATCATTCGCTGGTCAGCCGCTGGTTCCGCGATGTCGAGGCGAGGTTCAGCCGCTTTTTGCCCGGCAGCGAGCTCAGCGGCCTGAACCGGACCGGCCGCTCCTGGCAGCTCGTATCGCCGATGATGGAGGAGGTGCTCGCGCTGGCGCTGCAATGCTGCCGACAGACCGGCGGCGCCTTCCACCCCGGCCTGCTCCGCCAGCTGCAGCGGGAGGGCTATCTCCGCTCCTTCGAGCATGCGGCCACCTTCCGGCCTGCCGAAGCCTCCGGGCAGGCTGGACTCCTCCGCCCGGATCCGGGCGGTCATGCCGCCGCCGAGCCATTCGAGCTTGACGGGCGCATGGGCGCGGTGCGTCTCGCCCCCGGCAGCGAGCTCGATCTCGGCGGCATCGTCAAGGGCTGGGCCGCCGACCGGCTCGCCGGCTGGCTCCGCCGGAGGCACGGCTTCCCTGCCGGCATCGTCAATGCCGGAGGCGACCTCAGCGTATGGCAGGAGGACGAGGAAGCTCCTTCCACGGTCATCGCCATCGAGGATCCCTGGGACACCGGCAGGGATGCGGCGCGCCTGTCGCTGAAGCGTGGAGCCGCAGCAACCTCCTCCACCTTGAAGCGGCGCTGGGGAGAGGACGGATCCGGCCTTCATCATCTCATCGATCCCCTTGCCGGACGCAGCGCAGCGAGCGGCATCGTCCAGGCGACAGTCGCCGGGGCGGAGGCGGCCGAATGCGAGGCGTGGGCCAAAACCTTCTGCATCTGCGGATTGGAGGAAGGCGCGGCCCGGATGAAGCTCGGCGCTCCCGGCTGCGAAGCCGCCGTCATTACGGATAAGCGCAAGCTGATTCTGATCCCTTCCCGAAATCCCGGACGCTTCGTCTGGGAGCCCGGCACGCTGACAATTCAGGAGGCGACGATATGATTCAATGGATGGTGGAATGGCCGACATGGCAGCTGACGAGAATCGCCGGCATCGCGGCTTACCTGGCCCTGTTCGGAGGCATGACGCTGGGCATCCTGTACGGCTATCCCTTTTTGAAGGGAGCATCGAAGATCTCGGTCTACCGCTGGCACAGCCGGCTGACGGTCGCCGGCACGGCGATCGCCCTGCTTCATGCCGCCGTGCTCGTCATTGACACGTATACGCCGTTCACCTGGGGAGAGCTGCTCCTTCCATTCTCCGCGCATGACCATCCTGTCCTGTACGGCATCGGAAGCCTCGCCCTGTACGGCATGCTGCTCCTCATCCTCACGACGGATCTGCGCCCTCGGCTCAAGAGGCCTCTATGGCTCGCGATCCACATGCTCGCGTACCCTATGTTCGCAGCAGCGCTGCTGCATGGACTGCTGGCCGGAACGGACAGCTCTCTTGGCGTCGTCCAAGGGATGTACGCCGTGACCGGAGGAGCGACGCTGCTCCTGTTCTGCGGACGCCTCATCCCCCCGCAAGCCCGCAGCCCGGGCGGAAATCCTTCCCGGTCCGCGCAGGCCGGATGAAAGCCGCCGGCAGCAAGCTTCCCGCGGCTCCGATGCAAGCTGAGGATGCTCCGGCAGCCGGACTTCGGCAACAGTCCGGCTGCACATCCCTTCGCGATTTCGATATGATCCATCCAACTCAGCTGCAGCTATCCGCAGTTGTTGCCCATCCATCCTCCCTGTCTATTCCTTGCCGAGCTTTTCCCATTCATGTTCCTCATTCATGTTCCTCATTCCTGTTCCAAGCGATCAGGGATTGCCGATCTCCCGCAATCTCTTCCCTTCCATCGAATTTTCATCTCCCCGCCTGTCCATGCTAAGATAAGACATAGACATGAAAGACCGATCAACGGACAGACAGCGGGGGTTGACATCATGCTTTCCTTCATCCTCACCAGCAAGCGATTCGTATCCGCCTTCTTCCACGCCTTCAAGGACAAGGAGTTTCAGGCGCTCTTCTTCATTGCGGCCGTCACCTTGTTCTCCGGAACGATGTTCTACCGTTCCGCCGAAGGCTGGAGCACCGTCGACGCCCTGTATTTCTGCGTCACGACGCTGACGACCGTAGGCAGCAGCCTGGAGCCGCAAAGCGACTTCGGCAAAATCTTCACCATGATTTATGTATTCGTCGGCATCGGCATCATCTTCGGCTTCATCCGCACGCTCGCCTCCCATATCCGCATCGGCAGGCGCTGAGCGCCGCGCAAGAAACGTGCTTCGTTTGACCCTATGAAAAAAAGGGACAGTCCCCGGTCATTTGCATGACTTATGGGACTGTTCCTTTTTGAATGCCTGTTTCATCGCCCGAGCTTTCAGAAAAGCCGCCAATCCATCCTTGCTCCCCGGTCAGAAGAACAGGGGTTCCGGCTCCGCGGCGGAGAGCCTCCTGGCGCTCCGGCTGTGCGGGATGCACATCGGCGTTCCATGCAGCGGATCCGCCATGATGTCGCATCGGAGCCCGAACACTTCTTCGATCATCGCGGAGCTGACGACCTGCTCCGGCGCTCCCTGCGCATAGATGGAGCCTTCCTTGATGGCGACGATATGGTCGGCATAACGGCATGCCAGGTTGATATCATGCAGCACCATGACGACCGTCCGCTTCTCCGAGGCGTTGAGCTCGTCCAGCAGGTCCAGCACCTCGATCTGATGAGTCAGATCGAGATACGTCGTAGGCTCGTCGAGCAGAATGATTCCGGTCTGCTGCGCCAGCGTCATGGCGATCCACGCCCGCTGGCGCTGCCCGCCCGACAGCGAATCGACGCTGCGCTCGCTGAGCTCCGACATTCCGGTCGCCTCGAGCGCCTTGGCCACCGCCGCTTCATCCTCCCCCGACCACTGCTGCAGCCAGCTCTGGTAGGGATAGCGGCCCTGCTTGACAAGCTGGAGCACGCTCAGCCCCTCCGGCGCCTGCGGTCCTTGCGGCAGGATAGCCAGCTTGCGAGCGACCTCCTTGGTCGACATCCGGGAGATGTCGCTGCCGTCGATGACGACCGAACCCTGCTGCGGCTTCAGCAGACGGGCCATCGAGCGCAGCAGCGTCGATTTCCCGCAGCCGTTGCTGCCGATGAACACCGTCACCTTGCCCTCCGGTAGGGTCAGATCCAGGTTTTCAAAGACATGCGCCCCTCCATAAGAGAGCGCCAGCCCCTTCGCTTCCAGCATCCCCATCTTCGATTGCCTCCTGCCTGTCATGAATTGCGGTGCCGATACAGCATGTAAAGGAAAAACGGAGCGCCGATCGCCGCCGTGAATACGCCGGCCGGAATATCGAGAGGCGAGAAAGCCGTACGCGCGGCAAGATCGGCCGTGAGCAGGATGATGGCGCCGATCAAGGCGCTTGCCGGCAGCAGTCCGCCGAAGGACGAACCGACAAGCTTGCGCGCCATATGAGGGGCCATCAAGCCGATGAAGCTGATCGCCCCTCCAATGGCGATGGCGGCTCCCGCGAGCGCCACGCTCAGCAGCAGCAGTATCAAGCGGCTGCGCTGCACATGCGCCCCTGCGCTTCCGGCCACTTCGTCGCCGAGCGCCTGGATGTTCACATGCCGGGCCTGGAACCAGGCCAGCGGCAGCAGCGCCGCCACCCATGGGAGCAGCGTGTAGACATCCTTTTCCCAGGAGACTCCGTAAATGCTGCCCGTCATGAACGTCAGGGATTTGACCGTCAGAATGAGCGGACCGGAGATGATCAGCATGTAGGATAGCGATTTGAAAGCCGCCGACAGCCCCGTGCCGATCAGCACAAGGCGCAGCGGCGAGACGCCGCCCCGCCAGGACAGCAGATACAGCAGCGCCGTAACCGCGAATGCGCCCCCGATGGCCGACACCGGCATCCAGGAGATAGGGACGGAGCCGCCCAGCAGGAACAGGAACAGCACCGCGCCCAGCGACGCTCCCTCGGTGATTCCGGTCACATCCGGGGATGCGAGCGGATTGCGGACAAGACCTTGCAGAATGGCTCCAGCAACTGCCAGCGAAGCCCCGACAAGCACAGCGATGACGATTCGCGGCAGCCGCAGCTTGTTCACGATGACCTCATGAGCCGCAGTCCCTTTGCCCGCGATGGAGCGGATCACTTCTAGAGGCGACACATAAAGGCTGCCGATGCCGGTGCTGACAATCATCATGGCCGCGCACAGCAAGGCGAGAATGACGAGCACCCAGGTCGTGCGGCGCTCGAGCAGGAACGACAGCCGCGGCCTGTCCATGCGCAGGGAACGGTATCTGCTCATCGTGTCACCCTCCCCGACCGCGCGATGTACACGAAGAAGGGAACGCCGATGACCGCCGTCATGACACCCACGGGCACTTCCTTAGGCATCGCGATGTACCGGGAGCCCAGATCGGCCGTCACGAGCAGCAGCGCGCCCAGCACGGCGCAGTAGGGAATCATCCAGCGGTAGTCGCTGCCTGCGATGCGGCGCGCGACATGCGGCACGATGATGCCGACGAAGGCGACCGGTCCGGCCGCAGCCACGGAAGCTCCAGCCAGCAGGATGATGGACAGGGCCGCAGCCCCTTTCATCCGGGCCGTGCTCTGCCCGAGTCCTTGCGCGATGTCGTCGCCCATGGCGAGCACATTGAGATGGCGGGACAGGACGAGCGCCAGAAGCATCCCGATGCCCATATAGGGAAGCACGGCGGTTAGGGCATTCATCTCCCGGCCCGCGACGGAGCCGACCAGCCAGACGAGCACTTGGTCGAACATTTTCCCGCTGGTCAGCATATACCCTTGCGTCACGGAAGCGAAAAAAGCGGCGATGGAAGCTCCGGCCAGCGTGATTTTCACCGGGGTCATGCCGTCCTTGCCCATGCTGCCCATGACAAAAACGATCAGCCCGCTGATTCCCGCTCCGGCCAGAGCCATCCAGGTCTGAGCCTGCATGCTCTCGAAGCCGAGCAGCCCCGCGCCGATGACAGCAAAAAAAGCCGCCCCCGCATTCACCCCGAAGGTGCTTGGAGAAGCGATCGGATTGCGCGCGATGACCTGCATGAGCGCTCCGGCCACGGCGAGGCAGGCGCCTACGGAGGCCGCGATCAGCGCCCGGGGAACCCGGGCCGTTCGGATGATGAGCTGCTCCTGCGTTCCGCTGTATCCGGTGAAGGAGCCGATGACATGGCGGAGCGGAATATCGGCCGTCCCGAATGCGATGCTGCATAGAACCGCGAAGGCCAGAAGCGTCATAAATAGAACTATTCCCGTAAGTCTCATGTCGGCCTGCTTTCTTGTTCATAGAACTCTCTTCATCTGCTGCTTCTGCCCGACACCTGCGTTGCCCTCCGCTTCCGCTTCCAGGGTCTTCAAAGCCGTCCAGCCGGATTAACGCGTCTCGGATTCGAAAAGCAGCAGTGGCTATGGAAAAAGTGTAGAAGAAGAATACGGCCCTGTCAACGATTCTGATAATCATTCTCAAATATTCATTGACAGGCTATCTCTTCTTCTCTAGAATTTCTACCTGTACTGATAATGGTTATCATATTAGACATAAAGGGGATTAAGAGAGATGAACAAACGCTTTCTGACCTTCATGGTCTCCATCCTGCTGGTCGGCCTGCTGGCCGCTTGCGGCAGCAACAATAACGCGAACAACTCGGCGAGCGAGCTGCGGCCAATCAGCCCGCCGCGGGCACCGGAGAGGGATCCTCCGGCGGCGATGCGGAGCGTGTCGTCAAGCATGCGCTCGGAGAAACGATTATCAAGGGCACGCCGCAGAAGGTCGTCGTGCTGACCAATGAAGGCACCGAAGCGGTGCTCGCTCTCGGCGTGAAGCCAGTCGGCGCGGTCAAGTCCTGGACAGGCGATCCTTGGTACAAGCACATCAAGGACAAAATGGAAAGGCGTCACCGTGCTCGGCGAGGAAAGCCAGCCGAACATCGAGCTGATCGCCGGCCTGCAGCCCGATCTCATCATCGCCAACAAGATGCGCCACGAGAAGATCTATGAGCAGCTGAGCGCCATTGCGCCGACCGTCGAAGCCCAAGACCTTCGCGGCTATTGGAAGGAAAACTTCACTCTCTATGCCGATGCCCTGAACAAAAAAGCCGAAGGCGAGAAGCTGATCGCCGACTTCGACGCGCGCATCGAGGACTTCAAGGCCAAAGCCGGCAGCAAGCTGAATGAAACGGTATCCGATGGTGCGCTTCATGGGCGGCAAGACGCGCGTCTACCACACCGACACGTTCTCCGGCATCATCTTCGATCAGATCGGCATTGCCCGCAACGCGATGACGAAGAACAGCAAGGAAACGTTCGTCGACGAAATCACCAAGGAGCGCCTGCCGGAAGTCGAAGCCGACCGTCTCTTCTACTTCACCTATGACACCGGCGACGGCAAAGGCAATGCTACCGAACAGGAATGGACGGGCGATCCTCTCTGGAAGAGCCTTAAGGTCGTCCAGGAAGGACGGGCCAAGCGCGTAGACGACGCCATCTGGAATACCGCCGGCGGCATCCTGGCCGCCAACCTGATGCTCGACGAGCTGTATCAGATCTACGAAGTGTAGCCTCGCTCGACCTTCAAGCAGAAAAGAAGAAGCTCGCCCTGCAAATGGTTTACGGGGCGAGCTGTTTTTTATTTGAAAACGGTTTTCGACTCCATCTTTAAGAACAGTCCCTTGATTCTTTCCCACTAACAAAAAAAGCCCCGTCATGTTCACATGACGGGGCTTTGCCCTTTCTTGGCTCTTTCTCTTCCTAGCGCTTGCCCGTCATCTTCTCCGGACGGACCCACTCGTCGAACTGCTCGGAAGTGAGCAGGCCGCTCTTGATCGCGCTCTCCTTGAGCGTCGTGCCTTCCTTATGCGCCTGCTTGGCGATCTTGGCCGCGTTCTCGTAGCCGATATGCGGATTGAGCGCCGTCACGAGCATCAAGGACTGATCCAGGTTGTGCTTCAGCGTGTCGAGGTTCGGCTCGATGCCGACGGCGCAATGCTCGTTGAACGAGAGCATGGAGTCGGAGAGCAGCACGACGGACTGCAGGAAATTGTAGGCGATGACCGGCTTGAACACGTTCAGCTCGAAGTTGCCTTGGCTGGCCGCGAAGCCGATCGCCGCATCGTTGCCCATGACCTGGCAGGCGACCATCGTAATGGCTTCGCACTGCGTCGGATTGACCTTGCCCGGCATGATGGAGCTGCCCGGCTCGTTCTCCGGGATCGTGATCTCGCCGATGCCGCTGCGCGGGCCGCTGGCGAGCCAGCGCACGTCGTTGGCGATCTTCATCAGGTCGGCCGCGAGGCCCTTGATCGCGCCATGCACCCAGACGATCTGGTCGTGGGACGTCAGGGAATGGAACTTGTTCGATGCCGTCACGAAGTTGTGGCCGGTAATCTCGGCCACCTCGGCCGCTACCTGCACCGCGAATTCCGGATGCGCGTTGATGCCGGTGCCGACCGCCGTGCCGCCGAGCGCGAGCTCGCGGATGGCGTCGACGCTGCTCGTCAGCATCCAGGACGATTTCTCCAGCATCGCTTCCCAGCCGCTGATTTCCTGGCCGAGCGTAATCGGCGTCGCATCCTGCAGATGCGTGCGGCCGATTTTGACGATGTCGTCGAACTTGACGCTCTTCTCGTGCAAGGTCGCCTTGAGCACCTCGAGCGCCGGCAGCAGGCGGGTCGATACCGCGATGACCGCCGCGATGTGCATCGCCGCCGGGAACGTATCGTTGGAGCTCTGCGAACGGTTCACGTCGTCGTTCGGGTGGATGCGCACGGAGGAGCCTTCCGCCTCCAGCAGCTGGTTCGCGCGGCGGGCGATAACCTCGTTGCAGTTCATATTGGTCTGCGTGCCGCTGCCCGTCTGCCATACGACGAGCGGGAACTCCCCGTCATGCTTGCCCTCGAGAATCTCATCGGCCGCGCGGCAGATCGCGTCGGCCTTTTCCGGCTCCAGCACGCCCAGCTTGCGGTTGGCCTGAGCCGCCGCTTTTTTCACATATGTCATCGCTTTGACGACCTCAAGCGGCATCTTCTCCCAGCCGATCTTGAAGTTCTCGCGGCTGCGCTGAGTCTGAGCGCCCCACAGCTTGTCCGCGGGAACCTTGATTTCGCCCATCGTATCCTTCTCAATCCGGTATTCCATGATTCCATTCCGCCTCTCTTAAGTCGATAAACCGCTTACCTTCACTCTCCCATTTTACCCAATCCGGGCGCCTGCCGCCAGCGGGGCATGCCCGCCGCGCGCTCAGGCCCTGGCGTCCCGGTAGGCTTGGACGTAAGCCTGGGCCTGCCGCTCGATCAGCGTGTAATCCCCGTGCTTCACCGCTTCCTTGGTCAGATCTCCGCCGATGCCGACCGCGACCGCGCCGGCCTTCACCCACTGCGCCAGATTGGCCAGCGAGACGCCGCCCGTCGGCATGATGTTCGCTTGCGGAAGCGGGCCCTTGACGGCCGTAATCATATCCGGGCCGAACGCGCTTCCCGGAAACAGCTTGACGATGTCCGCTCCGAGCTCCATCGCGGTCTGGATGTCCCGGATCGTCATCGTTCCCGGCATGACCGGCACCGCATAACGGTTGCACAAGCGGATCGTGTCGGGATTGACAGCCGGCGCAACGACGAACTCCGCGCCGCTCAGAATGGCCGCGCGGGCCGTCTCGGGATCCAGCACGGTTCCGACGCCGATGATCGCGTAGGAGTCCGATGCGGGATCCGCCTTGCTGGAATACTCTGCGGCCAGCTGCTGGATCGCCTGCAGCGCCATCGGCACGGTCATCGTAATCTCGATCGCCTTGATTCCCCCGCGGATGGCATGCCTCGCCATGCGGGCGACCTCCTCCGCCGAATCCGCGCGCAGCACGGCTACGACGCCCGCTTCCGCGATTGCTTGAGTCACTCTCAGTTTGCTAAGCATGTCAGCTTCCTCCCCGATTCTTCTGCTCTACGAGCCTCGGCGGCCGGCCTCGTCATGCTGCCGGCCGTGCGGCGATCGCCGCACGGCTGCTTCCCCGCCTCCGGATCGGACAGCCGCCTGAACGGTAGGCTGTCCGATCGCTTTCTTCCATTGTCTCACTAGCCCGTCGCCACCGTCAATCATCGAAGCTATCCACAGAAAGGCCTCTTCCGCATGGAAGAGGCCGATTCATTTTTTATCCACAAGGGGACAACAACTGCCGAAAAAGCCTTTATGAATCCATAGGTTCACGGTTGCAGGCTGCCCGTTCAAGTTATCCCTACAACCCTGTGGATATTGTGGATATCAATTGTGCATATGTGCATAGATTGGGGGATAACTTTTTTCGAGCCGACATCCCCGCTTTTACAAACAAGTAAGGATAACCGGTCCCTGCTCGGTTATGGCAACCGTATGCTCGTATTGCGCCGACCAGGAACGGTCGCTCGTCCGCGCCGTCCAGCCGTCATGGGCAATCCATACTTCCGGCCCCCCAGCCGTCAGAATCGGCTCGACCGTCAGCACCATGCCGGGCTGCAGAACCGCTCCGCTGCCGCCTCTGCTGACATGGTTCACCTCCGGCGGCTCGTGGATGGAGCGTCCGATTCCATGCCCGGCGAAGCTGGACACGACCGAATGCCCCGTCTCCTTCGCCGACTGGACGACCGCGGCGCCGATGTCGCCGAGCCGGCGTCCGACCCGGCACTGGCCGATCCCCTTCAGCATCGCCTGGCGGGCGCCCGCCATCAGCGACTGCACGCCGGAGTCTCCCTTTCCGATCGCATAGGTCCAGGCCGAGTCGGCCTTCCAGCCGTCCACATCGGCAACCATGTCGATCGTCACGATATCTCCCTCCTGAAGCGGCACCGCATCCGGGAATCCGTGGCAGACGACCTCGCCTACCGACGCGCAGGTCGCATAAGGATAGCCTCTGTACCCCTTCTGAGCCGGGTAAGCTCCATGCTCCGCCATCAGCCGTTCTACGAAACGGTCGATCTCAAGCGTCGTGACGCCGGGCGCGATCCGCTTCGCGATCGCATCGTGGCATAACGCAACGACTCGTCCCGCGCGGCGGATCCTGCCGATTTCCTCTTCCGACTTCCATTCCGCCATGGCTGATGCCTCCGCTCCTCGTCCAAGATCAAGATCGCCTTCCAAGCTCCCTCGATCTATGCTATTCGGAAGAGCCGCGCCTCATTCCGCCGCTTCACGGCACGCAAAAATGACCCGGAACTCCGCAGGGGGAGTATCCGGGCCGGGTATATGATAGGCTCGCTTGTTCTAGCTCACGGAGGAATTCATTCTGCCCATTTCATGCTCAACCAGTGACGTCAGCTCATCCTCATATCCGCCGGTGATGCGGTATTTGCGGATGTAATCCTTAACGAACTTCCGCGGATCCTTGGGCTGAAAAATTCTCGTGAGTTCCTTGAGGCTTTCCTTGACTTCATTCTGGCTGTGCTTGGCCATGAAATCTCCTCCTCTAACGCTGGATGTTCATCCGAAACCTCGGATTCGAGAACGTGCAGGTATCCCTATGGTGCAGACACTCCATGGCAGTTGAGCGAATGTTTGTATTTTTCACACTATTATATCACTTCATGCATCAGGTTGGAAGCAAATTCCCAATCATTCCTGCGGAGGGAGTTCTTGATCGTTCGGTTCCTCCTGGGATTTCCAGCTGTCCCGCAAGGACGCCTCGGCCTTGCGCGGGGCCTGGTCCGGATTTTGGCGGCGGTACAAGCGCAGGTAGGCCGCGACGCCGACGACAGCCGCCGCAACGCCGAAGGCCAGCGTCAGAGCCGTCACCCATCCTTCAATCACCATGCCGCCGCCCCCCCGCTTCTCCAGTAAATG
Organism: Paenibacillus sp. P22; assembly: GCF_000469945.2. Lineage (NCBI taxonomy): Bacteria > Bacillati > Bacillota > Bacilli > Caryophanales > Paenibacillaceae > Paenibacillus > Paenibacillus sp. P22. Next base: position 24,276 of record NZ_CBRA020000022.1, read on the forward strand.
TCATTACGGAAAAGTATATCGGAAAGGTAAGGCGCTTACAACAGCGGCACCCCGTGCCGTTCCCTCATCTCCCTCTGCAGCCGGCGATCGCCGGAACCGCATCAATTCCCCATCCTTCAAGGATTATCGACAGGAAAGGACAAGCTTTTCAGCTTTTTTACCCTGCATAACCGCCATTTAAACGCTGCCTGGCGAAAGAAATGAAAATCACCGGCTTTGCATCGCTCTCCTTTCCTTCATCCGCCGCCAGAGGGATGGGTTGGCCCATCTTCGAGCGTCTATCCCCATTGTATGAGCGGAGGAACGGAAAAAAACCGGAAGGCGCTGCTTCCGGCTTGGATGACGGCTCTGCCGCGGTTAGCTGCTGCGGATGATCGGAAGGCCGACAAAGCCCGTCGTTCCTTTTCCGAGCTCGCTTTCGTAGTACATTTTGCCATGATGGTTCTCGACGATCTTGTACGTCATGACAAGGCCCAGGCCGGTTCCCTTCGCTTTGGTGGAAAAGAACGGCTCGCCCAGCTTGGCCAGCTTCTCCGGGGGGATGCCGGAGCCCTGGTCGATGATCCGGGTCCAGGCCATGTTGTCCTCGCCGACCGAAGCCTTCACCTGGATGACGCCGCCGGAGCTCATCGCTTCGATGCTGTTCTTGATCAGATTGATGAACACCTGCTTGAGCTGGTTGTCCACCCCCTGCACGAGCATATCGCTCTCCGGAATTTCCAGCTCCAGCTGCACATTGTTCATGATCGCCTGCGCCTCGATCAGCATCACGACATCCCGGAGCACGGCTCCCAGCGCGACGGGATGGAAGTCGACCGCCTGCGGCTTGGAGAGGACGAGAAGCTCGCTGACGATCTGCTCGATCCGCTCCAGCTCCATCGCCATGATGGAGATGTAGTTGCGCCGGTTGTCTTCCTGCATCAGCTTCGTGAACCCTTTGAGAGAGGTGAGCGGATTGCGGATCTCATGGGCGATGCCGGCCGCCAGCTGGCCGACGGCTCCGAGCATCTCCGACTTGCGGAGCATCTCCTCCGTCGTCTTGCGGTCGGTGATGTTCTCGGAAATCTTCATGTAATGGATCGTCTCGCCGCGCTTCACGATCGGCAGCAGCCTGGCCTGCTCCCAGTAGACGGCTCCGTCCCTGCCGATGCCGGCCAGCTCGCCCTCCCAGATTTCGCCGCGCTTGAGCTTTTCCCAGATGTCCGCGAAGCTGCAGCCGCTCGCCTGCCAGTCATCGAGAGACTCCAGATGCCTGCCGTAGATGCTCTCCGACGTCTCGCCCGTCAGGTCGTGGAACTGCCTGTTGGCGTAGAGGATGCCGCCTTCAAGATCGGAGATGACGACGAGGATCGGACTTTGCTCGATCGCATACGAGAGGCGCAGCAGCTCCTCGTTGGCTTCCTTCAGCTCGGTGATGTCCACGAGCGTGATGATGACGCCTTTGGTCAGATGCTCCAGCGTCCGGTAAGGCATCATCCGCATCTTGTACCAGCGCCCGCTGCGGCTTTTGATTTCCTTCTCCAGCGAACGGAGCGATTGCAGCACCCTGGAGGCGTCCTCCACGAACTGGTCGTAGTAGAATTGATGCGAAATATGATGGAACGGCCGTCCGATGTCCACATTGAGAAGATGGATCTCCTTGGTCACAGCGGGAGTGAAGCGGCGGATGCAGAACTGCGTATCCAGGAAGATCGTGCCGATCTTGGTGCTGACAAGGAACAGATCCATGTCGTTGTTCAGCTCCGTCAGCTCCTGGATTTTGAACTGATACTCGCTGTTGATCGTCACCAGCTCTTCATTGACCGCCTGCAGCTCCTCGTTCGTGCTCTGCAGCTCCTCGTTGGAGGCGATCAGCTCCTCGTTCGTGCTCTGCAGCTCTTCATTGGAAGCCTCCAGCTCCTCGATCGCCGACTGGAGCTTGTCCTCGGTGGAGCGGAGCTGCTGCTCCAGCCACACCATCTGCCTGCGGACGCTGTCGTTCAGATCGATGGAAGCGACCGGAACTTCATCCAGCTCGGGAGCGAGCTCCAGAATGATCAGCATGCTGCCGGCGAACGCCGCTCCGCTCTTCGAGAACGGGCGCACGGTCACGTTGATCCGCTGTTCTCCCGACGCCGTCTGCACGACCAGATGGCGGAATACGACCTCGTCCAGCCCGGCGCGGATCTGCTGGACGGCGGTCATGACCGCGACGGCCAGCCCCGGCTCCAGCATCTTCTGCAGGTTCCATGAAGGCCTGCCCTCCATCGGGGACAGGAACGGCTGCACATTGCCGGTCAAATGCTGGATGTCGAGCTTCTCGTCCACCAGCAGGGAAGGAGCCATATGCTCATTCACATATGTACTGTAGAACTGGCTCTGGCGGCGGTTCTCCTGCGCATCCGCCCCGGCATGCTGCTTGCGCCGCTCCCTCAGCTCGCCCGGAGTGGACAGGCTCCTGGCTCCGTCCATGAGCAGCGTCGCGCCGGACGCGCTGTTTTTGCGCTGGCTCTTGTGCCGGAAAATGTTCCATTTGCCGTTGGAGGGCTCGAACAGATGGTCCTGCCTGCCGACGGTCTCGCTCGGCCCCAGGAACAGGAAGCCCCCGGGAGTCAAGGCGAAGTTGAACAGCGACAGCACCTTCTGCTGCATCTCGGGCTGCAGGTAGATGAGCATGTTGCGGCAGCTGATGAGATCGAGATTGCTGAATGGCGGATCCTTCGTCAGGTTATGGGGGGCGAACACGATCAGCCGCCTCAGCTCGCGCGTGACCTGATACGTGTCGCCATGGCGGACGAAGTATTTGTCGAGCCGCGCCTTGGACACCGAGGTCCCGATCGACAGCGGATAGACGCCGTGATTGGCGTAATCGATGGACTGCTTGTCCACATCAGTGGCGAAGATGCGGATGCTGAAGCGGTTCTGGAGACCTTCCTGCTCCAGCACTTCGAGAGCAAGCATCCCGATCGAATAAGCCTCCTCGCCCGTCGAGCAGCCGGCCGTCCAGATCCGCAGCTCGGTGTTCTTGTTCTGCAGCTTGGCGCGGACCAGCTTGGGCAGCACCTTTTCCCGGATAATGTCGAACGCTTCGGGATCGCGGAAAAAGTGGGTGACGTGGATGAGCAGATCCTGCCTCAGCGCCAGCACCTCCTCCTCCCTCGACTCCAGCAGAAGCTCATAATCGGCCAGGGTTGCCGCCCCCGCCTCGGCCATCCTCTTCTCGATTCTCCGCAGCAGGCTGTTCTTCTTGTAAAAGCTGAAATCGATGTTCGTGCGCTCCCGGACCCTCTCCAAAATCTTGGCGAGCAGCGCCTCCGAGTCGTTCAAGGCGGCGGCCTGCACCGCATAGCTGGGGCTTGGAATCAAGGAAGCGGGAAATTTGAGCTTGGACGCGATCTTCTCCGGAGCGAGCACGAAATCGACATGCCCGCTGTCAATGGCGCTGCGAGGCATGCCGTCGAACTTCGCCGACTCCTCGTTCTGGGCGAACACGATTCCGCCGCTGCGTTTGACGGCTGCGATGCCCCTCGTTCCGTCCGTGCCCGTACCGGACAGCACGACGGCAATCGCCTGCTGGCCCTGATCGGCCGCCAGCGAATGGAAGAAATAGTCGATCGGGTAATGGACCTCGTCGGGATGCGGATCCGAAAGCCACAAGTGGTTCTTTTTCAAGGAGAGCGATTTGCGCGGAGGAACGAGATAGATCGTGTTCGGCTCCACTTCCATGCCGTCGCGGACAAGATGGATCTGCATCCTCGTATATAAAGAGAGAATCTCGTTCATGAGGCTTTTGTGGTCGGGCGACAAATGCTGAATGACGACAAAGGCAAGACCGGTCTCCGGACTTGCCTGCTGAAAGAAATGCTTCAAGCCTTCCAGTCCTCCCGCCGAGGCGCCGATGCCGACGATTCGGACCGGCTCGGCCTTGGTGAGCGGAAGCTCGGAATGCTGGCTGTCGGAAGGTATTTTGTTCATGTTCGTCCCTCCTTGGTTGAGCGCTTGGACGGAAATGGGGCTGCGAAGGATAAAGCCGATTCTGGCAGGCGTCCTGCCCGGAGATAAATTAGCTTATAGTGTATTCTCCGCAGGACGTCTGTTTCCTCTTGTCCAGCAAAAACTCCAAATGATTCCGTTTATTCGGCATTAATATCGGATATTCGTCTTTTTTTGCGATGGAAAGGCTCGTCTCGCTTGAGGTAAACTTGAACAAGGATTGGATTGGATCTACAGGAGATGGTTGCTGATGAACCCATTGCAGATTGAAGAGTTTGCGGAGCTGCTGTTGTCCGGCAGCCGGTCGGCTGCCGAGGCGACCGTCCTCCACTGGAAAAAAGCCGGCGCCAACCAGCTCGCCTTGTTCGAGCAATTGTTCACCCCTGCGCTCGAGCATATCGCCCTGCTGGCCGAAGCCAGGCGGATCGGAATGGCGGAAGAGCGGCTGGGTTATGGCTTGTGCCAGTGGCTGCTATGCAGGCATGAGCCTGCGGAGCCCTTGGAGGGAAGCGGAGCCCGGCTCGTTTCCCGGAAAGCCATGCTGCTTGGGCTTGACGTAGAGCCGCATGACCTCGGCATGCGGATGGACGCCTGCATGTTCAAGGAACGCGGATGGACGACCCGGATGTACGGCCCAGTCCTCCCTCTGGAGCATGCCGTCTTCGGCGCGATGCAATGGACGCCGGATGCCGTCTGCCTGCATGCCGATTCTCCGGAATCTCTTCCGGCCGCCCGCGCTTATGCCGAAAAGCTTCTCATCCTGCCGTGGGCTCCCTCCGTCCTCTTGAGCGGCCGGGCCGCCTCGCTTCCCGACCTCCGTTCCCTGGCGAGAGGAGAGGCGGCAATCGTGCGCAGCCTGCTGGAGCTGGACCTGTGGCTCGCCGAGGCCGAGCGGGAGCTGGAGGTCGAGGCGTTCAACGAGACGACGGGTTGAAGGACTTCCGGCAATCGGAGGACCGGACCTGGACCAGGCTGAAGCATTCCCCTTTCCCGGAATGATCCGCTGTTCAGCGTCCGCGAAGCAAAGAAGGCCGATCTCCCGGAGATCGGCCTTCTTTGTCTATGTTTTTGTTCATGCGTTTGCCCATACCCATGACTATGCCTATGCCTATGCCGGTTTAAGCCATCCGGATTTCGGCGATGCAATCCGCCGCTTCATACAGCTCGTCGTCCACGGCGTTGCTGACGGGATAAGCCCGCAGCTGAAAAGGCTCGAGCGGCTGCAGATGCCGGCGCAGGAACGAAAACTCGCGGATCGACGGATTGAGCCAGTCCTCCAGCCCTTCCTCGTCCAGCACGATCGGCATCCGCTCCTGCAGCAGGGACAACGGGCCGGAAGCCGATACGGTCACGATCGTCGCCGCGCGCATCAGCGCCCCCTCTGGCGTCCTCCACTCGTCATACAAGCCGGCCATGGCGAACAGCGGCTGCCCCTGGACCATGATCCGCATGGCGCGAGGCTGCTTCGGTCCGTTCTCCTCCGCTCCCCTCTGCCAGCCGTACATCCCGCTGCAAGGAATGATGCAGCGGCCGCTGATCAGCATCTGCTTGAAGCATGGCTTGGATTCCAGCAGCGAGACATCGGCATTGACGGCATCCTTGGCCCAGAACGGAAACAGCCCCCATCTGGCATCGTCCATGATTCTCACGCCGTGGCGGTTGTTGCGGATGACAGGGACGTTTTGCGTCGGAGCGATATTGTAGCGCATCGTCGGAATCCGGACGGCATCGCGGATCGCGAACCGGCGTTCAAGCTCCTCGATGTCAGACGTAAGCGAAAAACGCACGCACATAGTTGTTGGCCACCTTCCCGGTTGTTCGTCTCGCTTCCAGTATCTGCAACCGGAGGGAAGTTATGCGCGTGCCGGGAAGGATGGCGGTAACGATATCCCTCAGACCGCCGTCTCCTGCTCATCGCCGTGGGCGAATCCGGCGGCCGGTCAGCGGCGGCGCTCCCCGAGGCCGAAGCCTCAAGGGAGATCGATTCCTTCAGCCTGCGAATCATTGACGGGGTTGACGGTATGCGCCCTTGATCCTTGGCTTCATCAACCGTCAACCGTCAAGAACAGTCAAGGCGTGAACCGTTTGCGGAATCGATGCGGCGGGATGCCCGCATGGGCGGCGAACAGCCGCGAGAAATGAGGCGTCTGCCTGAAGCCGCTCTCCTCGGCGACGCGGGCGATCGGCCAGTCGGTCGTGAGCAGCAGCAGCTTGGCTCTGTCCAGCCGGTAATAGAGCAGATATTGCTGCGGAGTGCAGCCGAATGTCTCCACCATGCAGCGGGCGATATAGACGGCGTGGTAGCCGAGCGCGCTGGCCAGATCGGCGTTCGCGACCGATTCCCGGTAATTTTCCTTCATATAGGCGGCAGCCTGCTCGGCGACCGCGGAGGCGGATGCCCGGTAGACGCCTGCCCGGCCGGCAGCCTCGAGCTGCCGCAGCAAGTCGAGAAAGCTCTGCTGCCGGGCCCAGAAAGCCCCTTGATCCGCGCTTGCCGCCGCCTCGTTCAGCACGGCGAAGGCTGCAGCGGCAGGCTGGCCGGATATGCCTGCGATCAGCTTGGGCAGCCTGACCGTATGCGTGTAATGGTCTCCGACCAGCGTGGACTCGTCCCCTTCGGCCGTTTCCTCCCATTCCCCCTGGAACTGGAAATGAACCCAGTCGAACTCCGTCTCCCCGGTGCATGCTCCAGCCCCAAGCCGGGGGCGGTCGGGACGCAGAAGGAGCACTTGTCCCGGCTCCACCGTCCAGGTGCTGTCTTCTTCTGTCACCGAGAGAGCCCCCCGCCGGACGTGAATCAGCTCGAACATGCCCAGCTCGGTCCGGCTCGGATGCTCCTCTCCCGCTTCGTAGGACGCTCTCCTGGCCTCGACCAGGAAGGGCAGCGGCGGGCAGCGGAAGGTCAACAGTCTTGTATCAGGCATTTCTTCATCTCTCCCAAATCTCTAGAAAACCGGCAGCCGCTTCCGGCGGCTGCGGCTGTTGGTCCAAGGCTTCGGCGCATCTGCCCGATCGGCGCGCGCCAAAGCCTTTGCATCGGCAGAAGCCGGGCACCCTCTGGAGGGGCCCGGCTTCCCGGATGTATCTATTGTAGCAAATCGATCGGACTCCATCAGCTTTCGCCCGTTTTTTTGTAGAAGGAAGGGGATTTGCCCGTGTACTTCTTGAACTTGGCGTGAAAATAATCGACGTTGGCGTAGCCGACCTTCTCCGCGGCCTGGCGCACCTTCATTCCGCCCTCCAGCATGGCGATCGCCCGCTCGATGCGCAGACGGTCGAGATAGGCGTTGAAGGAGACGCCGGCATGGCTTTTGAACAGCTTGCCTAAGTACCGCTGTTGTAGCCGAACAGCTCGGCCAGCGTCTCCAGCCTCAGCGGCTCGCTGTAATGGCGCTCAATGAAGCCGGTCATGCGCCTCAGGACGCTGCCGCTGTCCGACGCGTCCAGCGATTGCTGCACGGCCGACAGGCCCGCGGCCAGCTCCTCGCGCATGGTGCACCACTTGGCGTGGCGGTAGACGCTTGCGGCGAGGGAGCCATGGCGTCCATCCGCAGATGTGCCGCCATGACGCCCCAGCTCAGCCATGACCAGCGTCATCAGCTCGGCCATCGCCGAGGAGAACGCCGGACGCGACGCATTTCCGGCCGCCAGCGAAGCCGCCGCCTCGTCCAGGGAGGCGACGATGCCGGCCATGCCTCCCGTCTCCACGGCGCGGCTGAGCGCCAGGGCCGGCTGATCAAGACGGCTTCTTCGACGGGATTGGAGCCCGGGCCGCGTCCCCAGGACTGAACGGGGCCTCCGCATTGTTTTGTTGACCCATGAGTTCAGTCCACAAAAAAGGCCAGGCAGAGTCCCCCGAGGACTCCGCCTGGCCTTTATGCGCTCGCCTGCCATGGGCGGGCTTCTGCTGCAGCTCGTTCCTTGCCGCCCAAAATAGCGGACCGCCCTCGGAGCCTTCCGCCCCGCCTCACAGATTCTGCATCGTCACCCCGGCCTCCGGATCGAAGGCCAGCATCTTCGTGCCGATCTTGTCGATGAAGAAGCGGTCATGGCTGACCGTCACGACGGCGCCTGGGAAATGAATCAGCGCCTGCTCCATGACCTGGATGCTCGTCAGATCGAGATGGTTCGTCGGCTCGTCCAGGATGATGACGGCGGCGCCGGACAGAAGGCACTTGGCCAGCGCTACCCTCGCCTTCTGTCCGCCGGACAGATTGCCGATCGCCTTGCTGAGATCCGCCTCCGAGAACTGGAGCATCGACAGGAACTTGTTCACCTTCTTGCGCGGCGCGTCCAGCCCGAGCCCATACGTGTTCACGGCATGGCTGACGGTATCCTTCGGATCGAGCTCCTCCCACATGCGGTTGAAGTAGGCGTACCCGACGCCCTTCTCCCAGCTCACCTCGCCTTTCTCCGGCTTCTCCTGCCCCGTAAGCGCCTTGATGAGCGTCGACTTGCCGCTTCCGTTCGGACCCGTAATGACCAGACGGTCTTCCTTCTGGATATCGAAGCTGACGTTCTCGAAGATGATCCGGCCGTCATAGGCTTGTCCGATTCCTTTGACCTCCGCAAGCTTGTCGGGGAACCGGAGCCTTTCGTAAATGTCGGTAATGAGCACATTGACGGGATGAGGCTCGATCCGCTTCCTGCTGTCGGCCAGCTTGCGCGACAGCCGGTCCTTGGCCGACTTGCGCTCCGCCCGGCTGTCGATCGCTTCCGACTCCATGAGCAGGAGCTCCTCCTCCCACTCGAACTGGCGGTCAAGCTCCTTCTTGCGCATTTTCTTCTTGCGGACGTAGTCGGTGTAGTTTCCTTCATACTCCTGGAAATGATAATTCTCGATCTCGATCGTCCGCGTGACGACCTTGTCGATGAACTGCCGGTCATGGGAGATCAGAATCATGGCGCCGCCGAACCGGTACAGCCACTGCTCCAGCCAGGCGATTCCCTCGATGTCCAGGTAGTTGGTCGGCTCGTCGAGCAGGACGACATCGGGCTGCTCCACGAGCAGCTTGGCGAGAGCGGCGCGGTTGCGCCAGCCTCCCGACAGCTCGTCCACCGGCTGATGGCGCGAGCGGTCGTTGAACCCGAGCTTCGTCAGCACCGTGTTGATCTCCACGGACACGTTCCAGCCGTCCAGGTGCTCCATCTGCTCGAACAGCTCCGCCTGCCTCGTCAGCAGCCGGTCCATCTCGCCGTCATCCGTGACGGTGCCCAGCTTCTCCGCCACCTCCTGCAGCTCCCGCTCGATCAGGGCCACCTGCTCGAAGCACAGCTCCAGCTCCTGCTGGACGGACAGGCTGCCGCTCATCTCCGAAAATTGGGAGAAGTAGCCGATCCGCGCCTTCGGATCGACCTCCACCTTGCCCGATGTCGGCTCATCCTTGCCCATGATCAGCTTGAACAGCGTCGACTTGCCGGCGCCGTTGCGCCCGATGACGGCGACGCGCTCGCCCTGGCTCACGCGAAAATAAATTTCGCGGAATATAAGAGCATCCTCGTATTTCTTCGTGACATTTTCAAGCCGTATGACGCTCATCTCTTCCCCTCTTTCCCATTCCCCCGACTAGAGACTCTCCCTTCATTCTACCAGCAATGGCGGCGAAGGCGAGAATATTCCCGAGCGGCCGCCGCGATGAGGAAAAAAAGGACCGGACACCGCTGTGGGGGTCCGTCCTTGCCTCTCGGAATGAATGTCGCGTTACATCGAGCTTCCCGTCTCCGCTTTCCGTTCCGTCTTGGCCTTGCCGGACAAGAACCAGCCGCAGGCCGCGATCAGCACAAGCACGATGTAGAACGTCAGCTTCCAGGCTGTCGATTCGGCAAAGTCATGCGGGATGACATGCAGCGCGGGATGCGCCAGCGTGTGCACCGCCAGCTTGACGCCCACCCAGCCCACGATGACAAAGGCGGCGACTTCGAGCGACGGCCTGCTCTCCAGCAGCTTGACGAACCAGTTGGCAGCGAAGCGCATGATCAGGAGGCCGATGAAGCCGCCCAGGAAGATGACGGCGAAGTGGCCGCCGTCCATGCCGCCGATCTTCGGCAGATTCGTCGCCGGCAGCGCCACGGCCAGCGCCACGGCAGCCAGGATGGAGTCGACGGCGAAGGCGATATCCGCCAGCTCCACCTTGATGACCGTCGGCCAGAACCCGGCTTTCTTGGGCTTGGCTCCGGTATGCGGCTCTGCGTTCCGCTCGCCTTTTTTGACCATGACTTTACGGAAAATATGATTGAGGGCAATGAACAGAAGGTACAACGCTCCTATCGCCTGCACCTGCCATACGTCCACGAGGAACGAGATGACGAACAGGGACGCGAAGCGGAACACGAACGCTCCGGCGAGGCCGTAGAAGAGAGCTTTCTTGCGTTCCTTCTCCGGCAGATGCTTCACCATGATCGCCAGCACGAGCGCATTGTCGGCCGCCAGCAATCCTTCCAGGGCAATGAGGACGAGCAGCACCCATCCATATTCCATCAATAAAGCGAAATCCATCTTCTTCCTCCTCCAGATGAGCGGGCCGAACGCAAAAAGACCCTTGTCTCCCGAGGACATGAAAGCCTCGGATGCACAAAGGTCTCGCTAACAATGCGGTTCGGCATTGCCAGTAAAGCCGGAGAGCGGGCTCTCGTATTGACGACTTTACTGTGGCAGCTACTCCCCTTCGGAGTCCGGTTATCTTTTGCGTGTTCGAACAGCTTTTAATGATTGGTCTGTTGTAGTACGGGGATGGGCCCGGATGGTTTCTTTTTTATTCGGAAAATGTCACGGGCCCGGCAAGGCTCGGATCCGCCATCGCCGGAGCAAGCCGAATGGCTGACCGAATGCCGGATTTCCTGTCTGCCCGTAACCTCGCCATAGGCATCTGCATAGGATAACCCAGGTTTAATCAAAGGAGGGTCATCCTCATGAGCTCATCCTATTCCCACACGGAAGCGGCGGCGGCGCCGTTCTACAAATGCGAAGCCCACGTCGACCATACGCTGCGTTCGGTCAAGAGCCATCTGCATCAGCTCTGCTCGCAGCATGCGAATCGGCTCGTCAAGGTGGAGACGATCGACGGAGACGTCTTTGAAAGCTACATCGTCCATTGCCACAAGAGCATCCTTTGCATCCGTCTCTCCAATGAAGGCTGCAGCCGCGCCTTCCTGCCGGGACCGGTCAACCCGTACTACAACAATGTGATTCTGCCGCTTGTGCTGTTCGATCTGCTCGCCATCACCTTGCTGTAGCCTCATGCTGTCGGCATCGTCAGAAAGGAGTTTTGACCATGGGTTTCATGCTTCCTACGCCCCCGGGATTTCCGGGCGGTTTCCCCGGAGGTGCGCCGGGCGGGTTTCCGGGCGGTTCGCCGGGAGGTTTCCCGGGGGGATTCCCGGGCGGTACGCCGGGCGGTGTTCCCGGGGCGGGCGGAGCTCAGCCTCCCTCTTCGCCTCCGCCTCAAGGGGTGCCGCAAAAGCCGCTTGCTTCGGCCTTCGCCGTTGATCCGGGCGCCATCTCGGGCTGCTCCTTCCGCTTCACGTACATCTGGCCCCGGTTCGGGCCCGGCTTCTGGTTCTACCCCGTTTTTGTCGGCCGCACATCCGTCGCAGGCTTCCGCTGGACCGGGTTCAGCTGGGCGTTCTCCGGCCTGGATCTGCAGAGCGTCGAGTCCTTCACCTGTTAATGAGGAAGAAAAAAAGGACTGCCGAGCGAAACTCGGCAGTCCTTTTTTTCATTCCTACAGCTTGCCCTCAACGGTCGATTTCTCCGCCGCATCCACCGTATGCTTGAGCAGCATCGCAATCGTAACCGGACCTACGCCCGCGGGAACCGGGGTAATCGCGCTCGCCTTGACGGCGCAGGCCTCGTAGTCGGCATCGCCGACATTCCCTTCGTTGTAGCCGGCATCGAGAATGACGGCGCCTTCCTTGATCCATTCTCCCTGAATGAACTTCGGCTTGCCGACGGCCGCCACGACGATATCTCCAAGCGCTACGATCTCGTTCAGCCGCTGCGTCTTGGAATGGCAGACGGTCACGGTCGCGTTGCGGTTCAGGAGCATGAGCGACACCGGCTTGCCAAGAATCGGGCTGCGTCCGACGACGACGGCATGCCTGCCCTCGATCGGAAGGCCGTAATAGTCGAGAATGGCGACGACAGCGGCAGGCGTGCAGGATGGGTAGGCTGCGTAGCCGAAGGCGTTTTGCGCAAAGCCGAGCGCCGTGACCCCGTCCACATCCTTGGCGATCGCGATGGCCTCGAACGCCTCTCTCTCGTCGATCTGCTCCGGTACGGGATGCTGCAGCAGGATGCCATGAACGGCAGAATCCTCGTTCAGTCCGCGGATTACGTCCACCAGCTCGCCTGTCGTCGTTCCCGAATCGAGATGGATCCTCTTGGACTCCATGCCGAGCTTGCGGCAGGCATTGCCTTTCATGCGGACGTACGTCTCCGAAGCCGGATCATCCCCCACCAGAATCGTAACCAGGCACGGCACGACTCCCTTTGCGGCAAGCGCCTCGACTCTTCTGGCCAACTGCTCCTTGATTTCCCCGGCCACTCGGGCCCCATCCAATATCAGCGTTTGCTCCGGCATTTCTGCAGCTCTCCTTTTTTTTTGTCCGCTTAAAAACGCAAAGAGGCAAGGGGTATCCCCCCTTACCTCTGCCCAGGCGTACGGCTGCTGTATCCATGCGCTCCCTCATGGTTGGACCCATGCTCCGCCAGTCACGCACAGTCGGAATTTACTTTTGATGATACTGAAATCAGGAAGGATTGTAAATGCATTTTCTGCGGCCGGCCGAATCGGCACCCCCATTCAAGCTTCATTACAGGTAGCGGCTCTAAGATAACGGCAACAACCCCTTGAAGGAGTGATCGGCCATGTTCTTCCGGCGCAAAAGATGACGACCAGACGATAAGCATCCGGAAAGTCCAGACCGGCTCAGGCTCCGATGCCGTCACTTACTTCGTCGCCGACGTGAAATTACGGGCACCGCGAACGTCCTGACCGCCCTGGCCAACCGCATGGTTTTCACTCACGGCAAAAAGCCGCGAACAAAATCGCTGCCCCGGTACTTCTCGCTCGTCCTGCTGAACTACGGCATGATGCTCCTGTTCCACTCCGGCATCGGCATTCCGCTCGTCGCCGCCAAGCTGATGACGGAAGCTTCCTTGTTCCTGATCAGCTATCGGGCGCAGCGAAGATTTGTGTATGACTGAATGGTAGAAATCGCCCCAAATGTGACGAAACAGTGAAATATGCAAAAATGAACTTTATATTATAACATAAATTTACAATAAAGTCAAGTGTTGTTTCTTCACTCCCCCCAATGATACAACGGAATCGAGGTGATGATCATGGAATCAAAAAGCTTGACCGCACTTGTCAGCGCGTTCTCGCGCGCCTACCACGCCGAGCACAATCCGGTCAAAATCTTCGACGACCGGATCGCCAGGCAGCTGCTGACCGATGAAGAGTACGACAGCATCTCCGCCAACATGTCGCGGGCGATCGCGTTTTTCCAGCCCGGGTTCTCGGGGACGCAGGAGCAGGCCCTCCGCCAGGTTGTCGACCGTCAGCTTTCGCCCACTCCGCTCGGCCGGGCGGCATTTGCGATGGGCATCTTTCGACTCCCTTCTTCGGCTCGCCGGCTTAGTCCGTTCTTTTGACGCCGCAGCG
>NZ_CBRA020000023.1:0-7930 GCF_000469945.2 Paenibacillus sp. P22
CTCTTGTCCACAGAATTGAGGGGGTCAAGACGTTTGCTGGATCAAAAGCGACGGTTTCTTTTTACGCTAAAGCCAATACCAACAAGCAAATTATCGTGAAGGGCACACAAGATTTCGGTTCAGGAGGAAGTCCTTCTACGCGAAACACGTTTGAAACGACATCTCCAATCACACTTTCTTCCAACTGGAAAAAATATTCTTATACGTTTACCATACCAGCAATATCCGGAAAATTTTTAGGGTCAAATTCCGATGATTATTTAGAAGTGGCCTTCTGGTTTCCCAATAACGACACCTACGTAATTGATCTGGCAGAGATGGTGTTTAATATCGGTGACGCTGCGCTACCTCTACAACCGCGAGAGGAAGCATTGGAACTGCTCCTTTGCCAACGCACATTCGAGAAGAGCTATGACGTGGAAACTCCACCCGGTTCAACCGGCACAATGCAGGGCATCTACAATCACGTAGGATCACCATCTACAGCTACGGGAATTGGGATTTTGGTTAATTTCAAGGTTCCTAAAAGATCCGTCCCAATCATTTCTCTTTATGATATGATCGGAAACGTTGGCAAATTGAGTAGTTGGAACGGTGGATCGCAGTCTAATAATTTGAGTGCTGCTATTGATCAAATATCAATGAATAAATTCAGGGTACTCGCGACGGTTTCTTCTGGAAACTATGAGCTTTATGGTCACTATACAGCTTCATGCGATCTTTAAAGAGGAGGGCGTCATTATGAAAATAATGCTTATGATTTCCATGCTTCTCTTTGGAGGTGGCGGCGGAACTCCTGCAACCTACCAAGCTAAAGCAGATCCGATTCCGGTTATATACGTGACAGACCTGTTTCATCCAAAGGACGACGCAGATGATGTTTATGATCTGGCAGCACTCTACGCCATGCCGCAGTTAGATATCAAAGGAATTATCCTGGAGCAAGGTAGAAAGCAGGATGATCGCTCTGGTGAATCTACTGTCAAGCAGATGAATTACATCACCAAACGGCAGGTTCCATTTGTAAAAGGGCTCGCGGATCCACTCCTCTCCCAAACAGACAAAGCGGAAATGCAGTCCAAAGACTACCAAGGCGGCGTTGAAATGATCCTCAGCACGCTTAGGAATTCTCCAAAACGTGTGAGCATCGTGACCGTTGGCAGCCTTCGCGATGTTGCCGCAGCCTACAATAGGGATCCGATTCTCTTCAAAAGCAAACTCGACCGCCTCTTTGTTTTTGCTGGAGACTCCTCCGCGGAGTTCGTAGAGTACAATGTCGAACTTGATCCATCCGCTTATGGACGAATGATGAATTCTGGGCTCAATATTTACTGGGTTCCTTGTTTTGACGGTGGAATGTGGTCTAACAATGGCCATGCTTCGTTTTGGAGAACTGAAAACCAGGATGACCTCCTCGAGGGGATTGATCCTAAATTGACTCGTTATTTCTTATACAATATTCAGGAAAAAACAGATGATCCTATCGCCTATTTGATGAAAAAGACGAGCTTCCCGGATCTAAAATCCGTCTATGGCGATTATCGAAACCTCTGGTGTACGGTGGTTTTCAAATCTCTTTTCGGAGTATATGATCGGGACCTATACGATTTTCTGCCCGTTAATGTACGATTTACAAACGAAGGATACGCAAAGTACGACGGAACCGGAAACCCTGTCATGAGATTCGAAGTTAGAGATAAGGAGCACTATTCGTCCAGGATGACCCAGGAAACAAATGAAATCTTGAAGCAAATTGCGAGCTGACATTTTTGTCGGCTCGTTTTATTTTGAGCAGGAGGCGAACTGAATGCCGATTGATCTAGAAAAGCTTCGTGCTGCCCAACAGCAGGCAGCCGCCAACGGTAGCGCCAAGGCACAGCAGGCGCTGGCAGCACAAGCAAACGGCGGCAACGCCTTAGGCGGTAGTGTGACACTGCAGAATCCGATCAGTCAGCCGAGCGGAGGCAGAATGACGACCTATGGAAGTTCACCGACTCCAACGCCAGCTCCTGCAGCTGTTTCTATGGCACCGACAACGAACTATGTCCAGCAGGCCACCAACGTCACTGGCAATGCCGGTACCGGTAAGCTCCTGAACGATATCCTGTATGCCAAGGATCAATACGATGCCGGGAATAAGGCGTGGGCGTCTCAAACCGCACAAGGCTTCTATTCCCAATTGGACCCTGCTTTGGCCAAGCAGGTTCAGGGGATGAACGCACAGCAACTGCGTGACTATATTGCTGGGCAATCGATGGCCCCGACAGCAAACGGGGGTTCACCGACACCTATGTCCAATGGGGTCCCCGTTTACTCTGGAATTCCATTGAGCGGCTCCGGAGTTTCAACTCCCAGCAATCCTTCAGCCAGTGCTCCAGCAACATACCAGCCTACTTATACTGGTCCAGACATGACTGCAATGAAGGATCAGCTCAATTCTCTTTATGACAATCGCCTGGCTGCGGAGACGCAAAAGCTGAGGGATGCGCTGGCCACGGCCCTTCAGGGCTATAGCGCACAGGAGACACAGGCGAAGCAATCAGCCTATGACAATCGAAATGCGGCAGACGTCGTCTCCATGCAAGGCCAACAGGCTATGGCAGAACAGATGGCAAATGCAGGTCTTACAGGGGATGGTCAAAACCTCACACTTGCTGCGTCGCAGGCTGCCAGCCGTCAGGGTGCTCTTACGGACATCAACCGGACGGAGACGAACGCGCTCCAAAATATCAGCGAACAGCGAGCTAACCTGCAGAACAACGCTGCTCAGAACGAGTTGGCGCTCACTCAGGCGGTCGGCGCAGACAAGGCAGCGGCTCTATTCGATTTGCTGAAATATGGGGATTCCCGAGCGTTCGATATGGATCAGGTCAATTACGGCCGTTACCGGGACGACATCAATCAGCAGTTCGCAGAAGATCAATTCGACTGGTCGAAGCTTATGCAGGAGGCTGGACTTACGGGAATGTATAACGGCCAGTCCACCATGGCGGGTAAGCAGCAGAACCTTGAGGCAGCATTAGCTTACTCCAATCTGACGGGCAAAGTTCTTGGCCCTCAGAGTGATTGGAGCGGGCTTTTGCGGCAGGCGTCTAACGGTTCTGCTCCGCTTAGCCTCGCTGGCCAGCAAGCGCAACTGCAAAGTAAGCAGGCGAACTTAGATGCCGCACTGTCAGTGGCGGGACTGACCGGGAATATTGTCAATCCCCAGGCGGACTGGACGGGCCTCTTCCGCCAGGCGGCCGCGGGAGGAAACGGTCAAACGATGGCTGCGCTGCAGCAGGCGTTCCAACAAGCGATGTCCCAACAGCAATACAATCGCGGTGTTTACGAGTCGGATCGGAACTATCAGCTTCAGTCGAGCGGTCAAAGCTTTGACCAGTGGCTGGCCAATCAAAATCTGCAGATGAATCAGGATAAAACCTATATCGATTATCTACAGGCTTCGAACGGTACCAACTCCCGAAGTGCTCAGCCAATTTCCTCAGCGGACGCAGGAAACATGCTGAAGCAGTCGCTCTCCAAGGTTATCGGCAACTCCAATGGAAAGGCCGTCTACGGTACCATTACCGACCCGACAGCCAGGGAGAAAGCATTCCTGGATGCCTACAATGCCAGTGGCATTTCCTCTGGCACGGATGCGGTCTCTATGCTCTCCAAAGCGGGATATACGTCTCAAGAGATTGCAAAGTACAAAGCCAAGTACCCGGAGGCTTTTCAGTAGGTGGCGGAGCAAGCGGCAACTACGCCACCGAAATCAACAAAGCAGCCGCGAAGTGGTCGGTCCCGGCCAATATCATTTCGGCCGTCATCTCCGCGGAGAGCAGCGGCAATCCGAAAGCAGTGAGCAGTGCTGGTGCGCAAGGGCTTATGCAACTCATGCCGGCGACAGCCAAAGGACTTGGCGTCACAAACTCCTTCGACCCCGCCCAGAACATCAACGGCGGGGTTCAGTATTTGAAGGGGCTGCTCGACACGTACGACGGCAATCTGGCGAAGGCGCTTGCCGGTTACAATGCCGGCGGAAATCGGGTTAAAAAGGCGGTAGCCCAGCACGGTAGCAACTGGCTCGCATACATGCCGCAGGAAACTCAAGGCTATGTCAGTAAGATCATGAAAACCCTGAACGGAGGTTGATGATAGTGGCTCTGCAATACCGTCCGGACAACTGGCAAGAAGAGCTGCGACAGAAAGGTACTGCTGCCCGGGAACTAATCGTCCAACAATTCACCGCGCCAGCAACTACTCAGCGTCAGCCTTTAACTTATCGTCCGGATCCGGAACAGATTCGTGATCAGGAGATTCGTGATCAGTTATTTTCCATGAGCAACCCTTGGGCGATAAGAGACAAGATAACGGAATTGGCGACGCCGAAGAAGTATGTTTCGGCTGAACCATTTGAATTTGATCCATTCAAGCGTGCTGCAGCTCTCACGAAGCAACCGGAGCGGAAGACGCTGCCCGGCATGATCCAGATCCCGGAGATGCATTACAAGACGAACTCCACGCCCTGGCAGCAATTCGTCGAGGATTTGCAGGACTTGCCGATCTACCGGGCTGGGGCGACGCTGCAGGAAGGGATCAAGAACGCGACGAGCCTGAAGGAGCCAACCTTCAAGGAATCAACCGGGAATCCCAAGTTCGACAAGATTCTCCGAGCCATAGGTGGAGGCGGAGCCGAGCTGACGAATGGTCTCATGGCTGGCGGTCCGGCAATGGGCAGCGGTGTCATCGCGGGCAAGGTCGAACAAGCGGCGGCGACAAAGTTACCCGGTGTGGCCGCGCGCATACTGGGCGGGGCGGCGGAAGGCTCGGTAACGAACGTTGCGACAGGAATGGCCAATAACCAAACCGATCCCGGAGAGATTGCCAATCTTGCCGTTACTGGAGCAGCCCTTGGCGGTGGACTCAGCGGTGTCGTTGAAGGCATTGCAAAGATTCCCGCTGCTGTCCGATACGCTAAACAGGCTCCCTTGCGAAAAGAAATCGATTCATTCATCGAGCGGACCAACGCGCCGGCAGCTACGGAATCCGTATCGGCTCCTCCGGCAGCTCGCATTGAGCGGAACATCAGCGGATCGTCAGCCGCGGTGGACTCGAAGGGAATTGAGTTGGCTGGCAACCTGAACCGGTATGAACGGCTGCAGCAGCAGTATGGCCAGGCCGTCGAAGACCAGTATCAGTATCTCAAGCAGTCCTTGGCTGAGCGCGGTGGCGTCCGGCAGGGTGGCCTTGTACAGAACGCAGATGGCGAAGTGACCGGGCGGTTCGGCCGGCAGTCGGAGAACCCGCGCTGGTATCGCGACTTCTTCGCGGAGAAAGGCCGGAAGCCTTCGGACAAGGAGCTCCGGCAGCTCGCGGTGAAGCACGTCAACGAGGGCTTTGCCGACGACATGGGCGATGTGCCTCCGTGGAGACCAGCTGATATCGAGGACATTGATGGGGAACTGGCGGCAATCAAGCAGGCTGCTCCGACGATCGCGGACCCAGCGGAGCGGGCAGCGGTACAGCAGGTAGCAGACTCCCTGCAGGCTAGCCGGGACCAAATCAAGCGCCAACTGCCGGAGGGATCGCAGGCGCGCGTCGCGGTTCCGGTGCCTGGCGGTGCCGGCGCAGTTCCAGCAGCGGGGGGCGGTGTCCACCGGCGGGAAGACGATCTCCCGCGTGCAGGTCGTCGAGAGCATTCGCAAAAACCTCGGGGCGACGATCGACACTGGGCGCATGGGCGTCTCGCGGCAGAAGGTGCTTGGCTTGTACAAGGTGAAGCCTGAGGTCATCCGGACCGGGTATGCCGAAGACTTGGACACGATCGCGCATGAGGTCGGCCATCACCTCGACAAGAAGTTCGAGCTTAAGCAAAACCGCGCGCTCGAGCAAGAACTGCTCGACATGATGGACCAGGTCGGCGTCCACGACTACAGGCAGTATCCGCGCAGCGAGTGGTTCGACGAGGGCATCGCGGAGTTCTTCCGCGTCTACCTCGCCGATCCGCAGCAGGCGAAGCAGCTCGCTCCTCGGTTCGGTGACTTCCTCAACTCGACGCTTCCGGCGAAGATGCAGCGCGGTCTCGTGCGCGTCCAGAAGGACATGCAGACGTGGCTGCAGCAAGGGGACTACGAGCAGGCGAAGGGCTTGATCGAGATGAATGGAGGGCAGAAGCAGCGGCGCTGGAACTGGAGCAAGTTCTATACGCAGGCGTTCGACGACTTAAACCCGTTGCGGCTTGCCGAGCTCGCGCTGACGGGCAAAATTGGGCAGGGGGCCAAGTCGCTTTATAAGCTGGCCCGAATCAGCCGCGGCGTGCCGGAGCGGGCGAAGATGGCCGTCACGCGCGGGATCTTCGACAGCCAAGGTAACAAGCTCAGCGAGGGCATGGCGAAGATCGTCCGGCCGCTTGAAGAAATCGGAATGAGCGAGCATGACTTCGCGACCTACCTGGCCGTTCGGCACGCGATCGACCTTCGGCGCCTCGGCAAGGAGACGCCGTTCACACCGGCGCAAATGTCGGAGGTGATGAGCCGCTGGGACAGCAATCCTGTCGTGAAGCAGGCGCATCAGCAGATCATGCAGTACAATGATGCGCTGCTGAGCATCCTGCAGGATGCCGGTGTCGTCTCCAAGCAGGGTGTACAGGAGATGAAGCGGCTCTACCCGAACTACGTACCCTTCATGCGCTACTTTGATGACGACGGCGTGGCCGGCTTCAAGAACGGTGGCTACGGCGCGTCAAAGGCGTTCGCGAACATTACGACGCCTATCCGGAAGATGACTGAAGAGGGCAGCCAGCGAAGCATCATCAACCCGTTCGAGTCTATGATCAAGAATACGTTCCTCGTTATGAACTCGGCCGCAAAAAACAAGGTTGGACAGCGGCTCGCAGCCCTTGCGGACGTCGATGGTGCCGGCGCTTGGGTCGAAAGGGTGCCGGGCCAGAAGTCAGGCAAGGAGCACATCATCGACGTCTACGAAAACGGCAAGAAGATCGCGTACAAGGTGCGGAATCCAGACCTATACAACGCCATGCTCTCGCTGGACGACGAATCTACGAACAGCCTGTTGCGCTTCCTTGGAGGAGCTGCTGGAATGTTGCGGGCAGGTGCGACGCTGACGCCCGAGTTCATCATTCGGAACGCTTTCCGCGATGTAGTTAGCGCCATCGTCAACAGCACCAAATACGGCTTTAACCCGATCGACTTCTTCAAAGGACTCGGTCACGTCGTCGGAAAGACAGACATCTATGAGAAATTCGTGAACAGCGGCGGCGCGATGGGAACGATGATGTCGCTTGATCGGGATGCCAGCAGGGAGGCGATGCAGGCCGTGTTCCGGCAGAGCTGGCGGGACAAGGCGGCGACCACCGTCACCTCGCCGGCGGAGCTGGCCAAGCTGCTGAGCGGATACAAGGCATTGAAAGGGACAGTCGGCCTGCTGCGGGCCGGCGCGGAAATCTCCGAGCTCTCGACTAAGGTCGGCGTCTTCAACAAGGCGCTGAGGAAGACGGGCGATATCGAGGAGGCCGCGTATACGGCCAAGGATCTGATGGACTTTAACCGGGCTGGCAGCGCAATTCGTTCGGCGAACCGCTCGATCGCGTTCCTGAATGCCTCGCTCCAGGGCACGGACAAGATGGTTCGTGCTTTCAAGGAAAACCCGGCTTCCTTCCTGGTGCGCGCGTTCGCAACACTCGTGCTGCCCGCGGCCGGACTCTATTACTGGAACCGGACGCAGCTGAGCGATGAGGAGCGGGCAACGTTCGAGAACATCCCGCAGAACCAGAAAGACAACTTCTTCATCATCGGTATCCCCAGAACGGGCGAGTTTGTCCGGATCCCGAAGCCGTTCGAAGCCGGCATGCTGTTCGCGACGAGCACGGAGCGGTTCCTCGGCTGGTTGGAGGAGAACGATCCGGAAGCCTACGACCTACGCCAAG
>NZ_CBRA020000024.1:0-7884 GCF_000469945.2 Paenibacillus sp. P22
TGGATCAGGTTTACATCCATGCTTTCCTCGACGCGACGCGTCGCTCCGGACAGCGCAGTCGGCTATCTGACCGAGCTGCAGGCGAAGATCGAGGAGCTTGGCATCGGCCGCATCGCGACTGTGCAAGGCCGCTACTATGCGATGGACCGCGACAAGCGCTGGGAGCGCGTGGAGAAGTCCTACCGCGCCATGGTGTACGGAGACGGTCCGAAATACACCGATCCGATCCGCGCCGTGCGGGAATCGTACGAGAAATCGGTCATGGACGAATTCGTCATGCCGACGGTCATCACGGAAGGTGACGGCTCGCCGGTCTCGCTGGTGGAATCCGAGGACGCGGTCGTGTTCTTCAACTTCCGCCCGGACCGGGCCATTCAGCTGTCCCAGGTGTTCACGAACGAGGACTTCCGCGGCTTCGACCGCGGCGACAAGGCTCCGAAGGATCTGTATTTCGTCTGCCTGACGCTGTTCAGCGAGTCGGTCGGCGGCTTCGTCGCCTACAAGCCGAAAAACCTCGACAACACGTTCGGCGAGGTGCTCGTGCAGCAGGGCAAAACACAGCTGCGGATCGCCGAGACGGAGAAATATCCGCATGTGACGTTCTTCTTCAGCGGCGGACGCGACCAGGAGCTGCCGGGCGAAACCCGCGTCCTGATCAACTCCCCTAAGGTCGCGACCTACGATCTGCAGCCGGAGATGAGCGCTTACGAGGTGGCGGACGCCGCCGTGCGCGAGATCAACTCCGACAAGCATGACGCGATCATCCTGAACTTCGCGAACCCCGACATGGTCGGCCACTCCGGCATGCTGGAGCCGACGATCAAGGCGGTCGAAGCGACGGACGAGTGCATGGGCCGCGTCGTCGACGCCGTGCTCGCCAAAGGCGGCGTCGTGCTCATCACCGCCGACCACGGCAACGCGGACATGGTCATCGGACCGGACGGACGCCCGTTCACGGCGCATACGACCAACCCGGTGCCGCTGATCGTCACCAAGCAGGGCGTCACGCTTCGCGAGAACGGCATTCTGGCCGATATCGCGCCGACGCTGCTCGACCTGCTCGAGCTGCCGCAGCCGGCTGAAATGACCGGTCAAAGCCTGATCAACAAGGCGTAGGCCGTCAACTGCGGCAAGCCTCAGGGCGATGACCGGCCAAAGCCTGATCAACAAGGCGTAGGCCGCCGTCGGCTGCGGCAAGCCTCCGGGCGGCCAAAAGGAAAAAATCGGCGACAGCCTGATCAACTGGGCATAGAGACTTCCCATGCGCCAACCCGCCAAGATGTCTGTTGCCGAATGGAGCTCAGGAGCGGGGCCTCTCCGGCCTCCTTTTGCCAAAAATCAAAGGCGGAAACTCGTCCCGAAGCGCTGTGGCTGGTATACTGTTCTCAGTGCCAGCCAAGCAGGCGGATCTGTCTGCAACCCCACATACGATAAGGAGTGTTCAAACATTATGTCTATCATCGTTGACGTATACGCACGCGAAGTGCTCGACTCCCGCGGCAACCCTACGGTTGAAGTGGAAGTATCCCTGGAATCCGGCGGCAAGGGCCGCGCCATCGTACCATCCGGCGCATCCACCGGCGCTTACGAGGCTGTTGAGCTTCGCGACGGCGACAAAGGCCGCTACCTCGGCAAAGGCGTTCTGAAAGCCGTTGAAAATGTAAACACGCTGATCGCTCCGGAAATCATCGGCCTCGACGCTCTCGACCAAGTGCTGATCGACCGCAAGATGATCGAGCTCGACGGCACCCACAACAAAGGCAAGCTGGGCGCGAACGCGATCCTGGCCGTGTCCATGGCTGTAGCACGCGCTGCCGCCGACGCTCTGGACGTTCCGCTCTACACGTACCTGGGCGGCTTCAACGCCAAAGTGCTGCCGGTTCCGATGATGAACATCATCAACGGCGGCGAGCATGCCGACAACAACGTCGACGTGCAGGAGTTCATGGTTCTGCCTGTCGGCGCCGAGAGCTTCAAGGAAGCACTGCGCATCGGCGCTGAAATCTTCCACAACCTGAAGTCCGTCCTCAAGGACAAAGGCCTGAACACGGCTGTAGGCGACGAAGGCGGCTTCGCCCCTAACCTCGGCTCCAACGAAGAGGCGATCACGACGATCATCTCCGCTATCGAGCGTGCGGGCTACAAGCCGGGCGTCGACGTTTTCCTCGGCATGGACGTTGCTTCCACCGAGTTCTACAAAGACGGCAAGTACCACCTCGAAGGCGAAGGCAAATCCTACACTTCGGCTGAGTTCGTGGACCTGCTTGCAAGCTGGGCGGACAAGTACCCGATCCTCACGATCGAAGACGGCTGCTCCGAAGACGACTGGGAAGGTTGGAAGCTGCTTACCGACAAGCTCGGCGGCAAAGTCCAGCTCGTAGGCGACGACCTGTTCGTCACGAACACCGAGCGCCTCTCCGACGGCATCGACAAAGGCGTGGGCAACTCGATCCTCGTTAAAGTCAACCAAATCGGTTCCCTGACCGAGACTTTCGACGCGATCGAAATGGCGAAGCGCGCTGGCTACACGGCTGTCATCTCCCACCGTTCCGGCGAGAGCGAAGACAGCACGATCGCCGACATCGCGGTTGCCACGAACTCGGGCCAGATCAAAACGGGCGCTCCTTCCCGTACGGACCGCGTAGCGAAGTACAACCAGCTGCTTCGCATCGAGGACCAGCTCGGCTCCACGGCTCAATACGCCGGCCGCAGCGCGTTCTACAACCTCAAAAACCTCAAGAAATAAGAACTCTCGGGCGGGCTTAGTGCCAGCCGGGCAGGTTCATCGGAATCCCCTGCGTGTAAGCGCGGGGGATTTTTTGTTTTTATCGGGCCTGGCGTGTTGTGGATTCTTTGCCGGTGGATAATGGGATACTGGTGGGCGCTAGTAAATACTGTGGGTGCTGAGGATGGGTCCAGGTAGCGTAAAAAGCCAAAGTAGCGGATTGGTAGCCGGTTGATCTACTGAATACTGATGGATGTTATGGATGCAGGGGTTCCGTTAATACCCTCTTTTAGCCCTGTTGTTTGAGCCATTGGAGCAAGCTGGATCGGCCGAGGGGAGCTGGAGAGGGGAAGATCTCGGGCGAAGATCTAGATGAATCGATCGAGCGGCCGAGCTGAAGGCGAATCGCAAGTGGACCAGTCGAGTACAGGATGAAGGAATGCGGGTATAAAAGGGGCGATGGCTATCGGACATAGGATCCGTTATTTTCGATGAAATTCCAAATTTGAATAGTTATCGGACATAGGATCCGTTATTTAGTTGGTTTCAATCGGGAAACGGATAAATGTTCACAATTAGCGGATCGTATGTCCGATACGAGAATGAAAACAGCTAATAAAGGACAAATAGCGGATCCTATGTCCGATAGACAGGGGGGGACCGACCCCTGCATAAATGGATCCTTTTTGGATATCTCTTCGGACAAATAGCGGATCGTATGTCCGATACGAAAATGTTCTTTCCCGGATTGGCTGAATGGTGGATTCGGGCGACTGGGGAGGATAAGGGCTTGGCATTGATACGCAACCAAAGGGCCTGTGCCAAAATCACAAACAAACGGCACAAAAACGGGCATAGCTTATGTACGATTGAAAGCGCTATACTGGAGCTATCCCAATTGAACAGGCGGTGTTTGGAACGATGGCAAAACCTCAAGTCGGATTGCAGCTGTACACGCTCCGCGACCAGACGGAAAAGGACTTCCTTGGAACGATCAGCAAGGTAGCTGAAATGGGCTATGAGTACGTGGAATTCGCCGGATATTTCAACACGAGCGCGGCAGACTTGAAAAAGGCGATGGAGGAAGCCGGCATCAAGGCGGTATCCGCACACGTCGGCCTGAGCTTCAACGAACCGGACAAGATCGAATCCGATCTGGCCAAGCAGATTGAATTCGCCAAGGAAATCGGACTGAAGTATATTATTACTCCGTGGGCTCCGCTGCCTGAAAGCCCTACAATGGCCGATGTAGACAGCCTCGCGGCGACTCTCGAGCGCGCGGCCCGCCAGGTCAAGGAAGCAGGCCTGATGTACGGCTACCACAACCATGATTTCGAATTCAAGCTGGTGGACGGCAAGCCGCTCATCGACATTCTGCTGGAGAAGATTCCTGCCGATCTGATGATCATGGAATTCGACCTCGGCTGGGTGCATATGGGCGGCCAATCGCCTGCGGAATACGTGAAGAGATATGCCGGACGCACTCCGGTCGTCCATCTGAAGGACTTCGGGGACGGCCGCCGCGATACGGAAGTGGGCAGCGGTGTCGTTGATTTCGAAAGCGTCTTCGCCATTGCCGAGCAGGCAGGCATCGAGTATTTCATCGTGGAGCAGGAGGAGTTCGCCGGCTCCTCGCTCGAGAGCGCGAAGCTCAGCCTCGACTATCTGCGCAGCAAAGGCTACTAAGAGAAGCGCCGATGAGCCGCCCGACCTTCCGACAGGAGGCGTCGCGCGGCTTTCTCTTGTTCTCGGGCCGATGCCTATGGTACAATCAGAGTGCTGTTCATGAACGGTTTTGCCCATGCAAACCGTTTTCCGCGGCGTGGAAGGCGATCTGCATGTGCAAAACTTCAGCTATTCATTAGCGGCAGGCAGCCGGGAGGCTGTACGAAAGCTGGGAGGTAACAAACGCATGGATACATTTCTGAAAATTCTGCTCGTGATTTTTTCCCTTGGTTTGATTGCGGTCGTATTGCTGCAAAAGGGCAAGAGCGCAGGCCTCTCCGGAGCCATCTCCGGCGGAGCGGAGCACCTGTTCGGCAAGCAGAAAGCTCGCGGACTGGATCTGTTCCTGCAGCGCCTGACGATTGGACTGGCAGCCGGATTTTTCATCCTGGCGCTTCTGGTCGCTTACCTGAAATAGCAAGCCGAATGCATCGATAAAGCGGGGGAGATCCCCGCTTTTTCTTTTTATTGTCGCGCAGGTGGGTTGATGAAGCCGTATTTCGTGTATACTACATGGTATAGAGAAAGTGGTTGGATCTGCCAGCACCTACGGGCGCCCGACGGCATGAGGTGAGAAGGAGAACGATGACAACGAAACAAGACTTGCTGGACTTGATGAACCAGCCGGCGTACAAGCCGATGACGTATCAAGAGCTCGAAAGGCAGCTGGGCATAGACAATGCCTCCGATTTCAAAGCGTTTCTCAAGCTTCTAAATGAGCTGGAAGAAGAAGGCGCCTTGCTTCGCACCGACAGCGGGGCTTATGGATTGCCTCAGCATCTGAATTTGTTGAAAGGACGTCTGCAGGCGCATGCCAAGGGCTTTGGCTTCCTCATTCCGGAGGACAAGACCCATGCGGACGTGTATATCGGCGCGAATGATCTCGGCACCGCCATGAATGGCGATATTCTGCTCGTCAAAGTGACGGAGCGCACTCCTGGCGGAGGCCGCATGGAAGGCGAAGTCGTCCAGATCGTGGAACGCGCCGTGTCCCAGCTCGTCGGAACGTTCGAGAGCCATGAGACGTTCGGTTTCGTCACGCCGGACGACAAGCGCATCAACCGCGACATTTTCGTGCCTCAGGGATCTTTCGGCGGGGCTGTGACCGGGATGAAGGTTGTCGCCCGCATCACGAACTATCCGGAAGGCCGCGCCGCGGCTCAAGGCGAGATCATCGAGGTGCTCGGGCATAAAAACGATCCCGGCGTCGACATCCTCTCCATCATCCGCAAGCACCAGCTGCCGGAGAGCTTCCCCGATGACGTCATGGAGGAAGCCGAGGCGGCTCCGGATGCGATTACCGAGGAAGAGATCGTCAGCCAGGGCCGTCGCGATCTGCGCGGCAAGACGATCGTCACGATCGACGGCGAGGATGCCAAGGATCTCGACGATGCCGTTCAAGTCGAGCGGCTGCCCAACGGCAATTATTTGCTCGGCGTTCATATTGCCGATGTCAGCTACTATGTCCGGGACAAGTCTGCCCTGGATCAGGAAGCTTACCGCCGCGGGACAAGCGTCTACCTGACCGACAGGGTCATTCCGATGCTGCCGCACCGCCTGTCCAACGGCATCTGTTCCCTGCATCCGCAGGTGGACCGTCTGACGATGTCCTGCGAGATGGAGTTCGACGCCAGCACGCTGAAGCGGGTCCGCCATGACATCTTCACGAGCGTCATCCGGACCAAGGAGCGCATGTCCTACACGAACGTACGCAAGATCCTTGCGCCGGACGAGGCGGAGGAGGATGTCGTCAGCACGAATGCGCTGATGGAGGAATCACGTCGCCGCGCCCAGGCAGATGCAGGCGAGGACATCCGCCATGCCGGTTTCGATGAGGAAGCGGAAGTGGACGAGAGCCTGCGCGGCCATGCCGAGCGGCTGCCTGAGGGCGGAATGGGCCTCATCGTCGAAGGCGGGGACGCCGGCATTCCGGAGGAAGAGGAAACGGACGAGCATTCGGCCGATTACCTGGAGGACGAAGAGGATGCGGCCGAGCTGCTGCAGGCCGAGAAGCTGCCTCCGGGCGGCATGGGCCTCATCATCGAGACCAGCGATGCCGGTCCTCTGCCGGAGGATTCGGAGTTCGCCTCCGACGAGGACGGCCATGTGCCGGACGGAGGCCAGGCTGCTGCAGGCGATTCCGCCGCGCTGGACAAGTCCGGTCCCGGCCCGCAAAATCCTTGGCTGTCGCAAGCGCCGGAGCCTACCCGGAACCGCAATCGCAACCGCAAGGGAGAGGTTGTCCGGAGCAGTCCGGAGGACTTCGACCAGCTGGGTGCTTTTGCAGCCGGAGAAGCCGCCGCTCCGCAAGAGAGCGAGGAGGAACGGGCCGCTCGGGAAGCTGCCGAACGCCAGGAGCGCGCCGAACGCCGCGAGGAAAAGGCCCGCCTGATGGAGCGTTACGCGGATCTCGTGCCGATGTTCCACCTCATGGAGGAGCTGGCGATGAAGCTTCGCCGCCAGCGCATGAAGCGCGGCGCGGTCGACTTCGACTTCCAGGAGTCCAAGATTATCGTGGACGACGAGGGCAAGCCGATCGACATCGTGAAGCGCGAGCGTTCCGTTGCCGAGATGATCATCGAGGAATTCATGCTGGCGGCCAACGAGACGGTAGCAGAGCATTTCTACTGGCTCAAGGTGCCGTTCCTGTACCGGGTCCATGAGAATCCGGACAATGAGAAGCTGATGACCTTCATCACGATCGCTTCCAACTTCGGCTACGCCATCAAGGGCAAAGGCAACGCGGTCCATCCCAAGGCGCTTCAATCGCTGCTGGAAGAGATCAAAGGAACGAAGGAACAGACCATCCTCTCGACGATGATGCTCCGTTCCATGAAGCAGGCGCGCTACGACGCCCAGAGCCTTGGCCATTACGGCCTGGCCGCGGAGTTCTACAGCCACTTCACGTCGCCGATCCGGCGTTATCCCGATCTGGTCATCCACCGGGTGATCCGAGAGGTGCTGGAGAGCGGCGGAACGCTGTCCGAGTCGCGTCTGGAGACGCTGACGGCCCGGATGCCGGAGATTGCCCAGCAATCGTCCGAGCGCGAGCGGGCAGCCGTAGACGCGGAGCGGGATACCGACCAGCTCAAGAAATGTGAATTTATGCTTGATAAAGTAGGAGAAGAGTTCACGGGCATCATCAGCAGCGTGACCGGCTTCGGAATTTTCGTGGAGCTGCCGAACACGGTAGAAGGTCTGATTCGACTCAGCGATCTGAGCGACGACTATTACCACTTTGACGATCAGAGAATGGTCCTCATCGGTGAGCGCACCTCCAACATGTATCGCATCGGGGACGAGGTGAAAGTGCGCGTGGAGCGTGTAAATATGGATGACCATACGATTGATTTCGCCATGGTCGAGAGCGGCAATCGCGCAGGAGCCCAGCAGGGTGGAGCGCGGGGCAACCGCAACCGCGGCGGTAGAGGCCG
>NZ_CBRA020000025.1:0-35739 GCF_000469945.2 Paenibacillus sp. P22
CCGCCAGGAGCACCGCTGGTAGCGTACGTACGGACGGGATAAGCGCTGAAAGCATCTAAGCGCGAAGCCCCCCTCAAGATGAGATTTCCCAGTATGTAAGACCCCTGGTAGACGACCAGGTTGATAGGTTCGGGGTGGAAGCGCAGCAATGCGTGCAGCTGACGAATACTAATCGGTCGAGGGCTTATCCTATGGATCAAGCCTACGGGATATCGTCGCAAGACGATGAACGTTGGCGAGACATGGCGAGATGAATCTCAGTACGATTCGCTAGCCATGTAAGAAGCACGAATGGACTCAGCATCCATCCTATTGGTTCGATCCAGTTTTCAAGGCGCAAGCCTTGAGAACAGGACATTCATGTCTTGGTACTTACTGGCGCGGGGTGGAGCAGTCCGGTAGCTCGTCGGGCTCATAACCCGAAGGTCACAGGTTCAAATCCTGTCCCCGCAACCAATTTCCTTCTCTACATAAGGAACTGATCGGAACATGTATGGAGCTGTGGTGTAGAGGCCTAACATGCCTGCCTGTCACGCAGGAGACCGCGGGTTCGAATCCCGTCAGCTCCGCCATTTTTTTATTTTACCGCATGCGGAAGTGGCTCAGCGGTAGAGCATCGCCTTGCCAAGGCGAGGGTCGCGGGTTCGATTCCCGTCTTCCGCTCCATTTGTACGTTCAACCGCCCTTGGCGGTTTTTTTGTTTTCTGCATACTCGGCTGCTTGCTGGCGCATAGTAAGGATCGATCCCCTCTTCAAGAGCGGCAAAGGAGGAGCTTGATATGGCAGACAGCAAACACCGCAATCAAAACGGCAATAAAGATCTTCCGTTGGGTAAAAGCGAGGACGTGGAATTCAGCCGGGATTTGGCCGACCGCGATGATCTGGAAGCTATGCAAAGGGCCGAGGAAGCCGACCGAAGGGCTGAAAGGTAAGAATACGACCCAGTGACCCCGTTAATAAGCTTTCAAGCCTTGTTCCTTAACAGGAACAGGGCTTTTTGCGTTTCCTCTTGTTAAGGACATTAATTTTTTCCCCCTAAAAAGAATGAGAGAAATTTCATCTTTGAAAGAAATGGATTCAAATAAGCGGGAAACGCTCATATTTTTGAAGAAAATTACCCCCGTTCTTTCTGAATTTTCTCCCTAGCCAAAATTCCCCGCTTGGATGAAAATAGGAACTACCTTCACCGATTCCAATGTCAGTCAAGCTTACAGACAACTCGGTTCCTATTAGCGTTTTTGATTCCTACCCTGCGAAAATGGATGAGTCATGCGATTAGGCAAGTGAAGACCATCAAAATTCGAGCTTTAGAAAACGCTATCATTTCAAGGGTTTCTCACTGTCTGCTGAAATAATTTACATTGTTTGTCATTTATCTGGAAGAGATGCATGGTGAGGGTGAATTCCAAACCGGGGGTGAAAGGCGGCCATCGATTGATAGGCCAAGGTTTTCATAACGGATGCAAGCAATCATGGAGGAGGTTGGATTTGAATGATGTTCAGCAAAAATAAAACCCGCAAGAAATATGCGCTTGGGATGTTGGGCGCGCTTGCCTTGTCGCTGTTCCCTACTTTTGGGGCGGGGCAGCAAGCCAATGCAGCTACAGATTACAAGATTGTCGGTTATTATGCTTCATGGGCCGCATACGGCCGCGCCTACAATGTCACGGACGTCGACGCGACGAAAATGAATGTCATCAACTATGCGTTCGCGGATATTTGCTGGGATGGGAAGCATGGCAATCCGGATCCGACGGGACCGAATCCGACGACCTGGTCCTGTCAGAACGAGCAAGGCCAGACGATCAGCGTTCCGAACGGAACGGTCGTGCTCGGCGATCCTTGGATCGATGCCCAGAAGAGCTTCGGCGATGACAAGTGGGATGACCCGATCAAAGGCAACTTGAAGCAGCTGTGGAAGCTGAAGGACAAAAACCCGAATCTGAAGACGGTCATCTCCGTAGGCGGCTGGACATGGTCGAACCGCTTCTCCGATGTCGCCGCTACGGCCGCTACTCGTGAAGTGTTTGCGAACTCCTCGGTCGATTTCATCCGGAAATACAAAATGGACGGGGTCGACCTCGATTGGGAGTATCCGGTCAGCGGCGGCCTCGCCGGCAACAGCTACCGTGCGGAAGACAAGCAGAACTACGTTCTGCTGCTGCAGAAGATCCGCGAGAAGCTGGACGCGGCAGGCAAGACAGACGGCAAGCAGTACTTGCTGACTATCGCATCCGGAGCGGGTCCTTCCTACATCCAGAACAATGATCTCAAAGGAATTGCCAGCACCGTCGACTGGATCAATATCATGACCTATGATTTCAACGGCAGCTGGAATACGACGAGCGGCCACAACGCTCCATTGTATTATGATCCGGCGACAGCTGGAACGGGGCTGACCGATCCGCAGAACTTCAACATCGACAAAGCCGTTACGACGTATCTGGCGAGTGGAGTTCCAGCCAGCAAGCTTGTTCTCGGCACGCCGTTCTACGGCCGCGGATGGGGAGGATGCCCGTCTACCGGCAACGGCCAGTATCAGAAGTGCGCCGGCATCTCTTCGACAGGCACATGGGAAAAAGGCAGCTACGACTTCTATGATCTTGAAGCCAATTACATCAACAAAAACGGTTATACCCGCTATTGGAACGATCAAGCCAAAGTGCCTTATCTCTACAATCCTTCCAACCAAACGTTCATCAGCTACGACGATGTCCAGTCCATGGGCTACAAGACGGACTACCTGAAGTCGAAGGGCCTTGCAGGCGCCATGTTCTGGGAAACGAGCGGCGACCGCAACAAAACGCTGCTGAACAAGCTGAACACGGATCTTGGCTCCGGCTACACGCCGACTCCGACGCCAAGCGCAACGCCGACTCCATCGGCAACGCCGACTCCGTCTGCTACACCAACGCCAAGCGCAACACCGACACCAACTCCTACACCGACCCCGGGCCAATGCTCGGCTGCGGCATGGGTATCCACGACGGCTTACACGGGCGGCCAGCGCGTTTCCTACAATGGCGTTCTCTATGAAGCCAAATGGTGGACCCAAGGCGACCGCCCCGATCTGAGCGGCACGGACGGCCCTTGGAAATCGGTCGGAGCCTGCGGCACCGCTTCTCCGACTCCGACGGCAACCCCGACGCCGGCTCCTACGGCAACGCCAACGCCGACAGCGACTCCGAAGCCATCGGCAACCCCGACGCCAAGCGCGACTCCGACACCTGCTCCTTCGGCAACTCCGGGAGCCAATGCCTGGAAAGCGGGTGTGGCCTACAAAGCCGGCGATATCGTCACCTACGGCGGCAAGTCCTATACCTGCCTTCAGTCTCATACGTCTCTGACCGGCTGGGAGCCGTCAACGACTCCTGCCCTCTGGAAGCTGAACTAAGGCCGGCTCCAACCTGCGATATTGATTCCGGCGCTCCTGTCCTGCGATAAAATCCATGCCTGAGTCAGGCTGGCGTGGCGGCGGGGGCGCTTTTTTCCATGCCTGAGCAACGATCATGAACTGTCTGGAGGAACGTGCATGAAAGCAAAAGCAAATCGGAAAGCCATAGGCCAAGCCCGGATTCTGGCCGCGTTGATGAGTCTCGTCGTCCTGCTCCCGCTCTACTCCGGCGCAGCGGGCGTTTACTCGCCGATAGCCAAGGCAGCCGGAGGAGCTCCTGCCGATCCATCCCCCGCAGCCGACCATCCCCGCAAAATCGTCGCTTATTTCCCTGAATGGGGCGATCAGGAGAACAAGGGCTTCTACACGATCGATAAAATTCCGTGGGATAAAATCACCCATATCAACTATGCATTCGCCAAGGTCAACGCGCAGACGAACAAAATCGACTTCATGGATCGCAAAGCGGCTATCGAAAAGGATTATCCCGGCCAGCTTGCCAGCCTGTCCTTCAAAGGGCATTTCAACCAGCTGGTCAAATACAAGCAGCTGTACCCCGACGTCCGCACGCTGATCTCGGTCGGAGGCTGGTCAGGCTCGGGCGGCTTCTACACGATGGCCAATTCCGAAGCCGGGCGAGAGACATTCGCGAGCAGCGTCGTCGACTTCCTGCGCACGTACCAATTCAACGGCGTCGACATCGACTGGGAGTATCCGTCGGGCACCGGACAATCCGGCAATCCGATCGATTCCTCCGTTGCGGAGCCGCTGCGCAAGGTGAACTACGACAACTACGTCCTTCTTATGAAAAAGCTTCGCGAGAAGCTGGATGCTGCTGGGGCTCAGGATAACCAGAAGTACGATCTAACCATCGCGGCTACTGCTTCGTCCTGGATTCTTGGCGGGATGAAGCTGGGCGAAGCGAATCCATACCTGGACTGGGCGAACCTGATGACGTATGACTTCCACGGAGCTTGGAACGGCTATGTCGGCCCCCACTCGGCCTTGTATCCCGATTCGCGCGATACGGAGACGGCCGCGCTTGGAACGCCGGTATTGAATACGGACTGGGCCGTGCGATATTATCTCGGAACGTTGCCGCCCGAGAAGATTGTCGTCGGCGTTCCTTATTACTCCCGCGGCTGGAAAAACGTGAACGGCGGCATCAACAATACCGGGTTGTGGGGCAGCGCCGCGACAACCGGAGGCGGCGCCGACGGGAAGTACGGCATCTGGAACGATCCGGCCCCGGAACAGCCGGCAGGAGCAAATCCGATCTGGCATATCCTCAACCTGCTCAAGGATCCTGCGAACAAGCGCTATTTTGATTCCGTGACAAAAACGCCGTACCTGTACAATGCGGACAAGAAGATTTTCCTTTCTTACGAGGATACGGAATCGCTCGGCTACAAGCTCGACTACATCAAGGAAAAAGGGCTGGGCGGAATGATGTTCTGGGAGCTGACCGGCGATTATTCCCAGCAGGCCGACGGCACGTACACGTACGGCAGCTCTTTGACCAGCTTCGCCTACGATAAGCTGAAAACGGCTTCGCTTCCGGGAGGCACGGTCAAGCCGCAATTGCCGGCCCCGAAAAATTTCAGCATCGGCTTCAGCGGCAACTACGACCATCCGAACTATACCTACTCGTTGAAAATAACGAATAACACCGGCGCGGATATCGCTGGAGGCTGGAGGCTGGAGTTCGATCTGCCGACGACGACGACCCTGACTTCCGCCTGGGGAGCCGGATCGGTGGAACAACTATCTGCAGGCTGGGATTTCAACCGGTACCGGATCGGATAACAGGTACGGCGACGCAGACGATTGCAAATGGCGCGACGCTGGATGTACCCGGCATGATGAAGCTGGCGTTCTCCGGAGGACCGCAGCGTGTGACGCTGAACGGAAGCTCCTCGCAGCAGGAGTACGACAAGCTTTATGGAGGCGCGCCGACGCCGACTCCGAGCGCAACGCCAACGCCTAGCCTCACGCCGACGCCTAGCGCAACGCCGAAACCATCGGCTACGCCGGCTCCGACTCCATCGGCGACGGCTTCACCTACCGCGACGCCGTCGGCCACGCCAAGTCCAACGCCGTCCCCATCCCCGGGAGCATGCTCCGCTGCAGCATGGATATCCACGACCGCCTATACCGGGGGGCAAAGGGCTTCTTATAATGGCGTTCTGTATGAAGCTAAATGGTGGACCCAGGGCGATCGCCCTGACCTGAGCGGAGCCGACGGTCCTTGGAAATCGGCCGGAGCCTGCGGAACGGCTTCGCTGTCGCCGACGGGAACGCCGACCCCGGCACCGACGCGGAACGCCGACACCGTCGCCGACGGGAACGCCGACACCGTCGCCGACGGGAACGCCGACACCGTCGCCAACGGCAACGCCGACACCGTCGCCGACGGCAACGCCTGGCGTCAATGCATGGAAGGCAGGGGTTGCTTATAAAGCGGGCGATGTCGTGGCCTACGGCGGCAAGAGCTACACTTGCCTCCAGCCGCACACCTCCCTGACCGGCTGGGAACCGTCCACGACTCCTGCCTTGTGGAAGCTGAACTGATCCCGGACAAAGCTTAACGATTCCAGCGCTTTTACCGTGCAGCCTAACCCTCCGCAGAGGGAGGCGCGGAAAAGGCGCTTTTTCTATCTTGCAAGAGGGAGGCGCCGAACGGCAAGGCATAGGATGGAACCGAGCTTCCTCGTGATGGACATACGGGCAAGGGGGCAGGTTTTCAGGCTGAGGCGGCGAAGTCTAGAGAATAGAACATCCAAGGAGGATCGAGTCATGAACATACTTGTGCTGGGCGGAACGCGGTTTGTGGGCAAGAGGCTGGTCAATCTTTTGCTGGAGGAAGGCCATGAGGTGACGATCGGCACGAGGGGGAAAACGGAAACGTCCTTTGTTCGTCCGGTGGAGCATCTGGTGCTGGACCGCGAGGACAAGGCTTCGCTTGCAGCTGCGGTGGATGGCCGTGCGTGGGATGTCGTCTATGATCAGATCTGCTATTCGCCGGAGGATGCCGCCATTGCGGTAGAGGTATTGGCAGGCAAAACGAAGCGATACATCGAGGTATCCACTTTGTCCGTGTACGAAGAATCGCCGGAAAGGCTCGCAGAAACCGCATGGATGCCGGGCGGCTATCCAGTCACGGGAGGCAGCAGGCATACGCTGAGCTACGGAGAGGGCAAACGGCAGGCCGAGGCGGTCCTGTGGGAACAAGACCGATTCGAAGCGGTCATGGTCCGGTTTCCGATTATTCTGGGGCCGGATGATTATACGAAGCGGCTGCACTTCCACGTCGACAAGGTCCTCGGCGGGGAACCGATCGGAGTGCCGTCCCAGGATGCGAGAATCTCCTTCGTGCATTCCGCCGAAGCGGCGGCGTTTTTGTGCTGGCTCAAGGACAGCTCCTTGACCGGACCGGTCAACTGCTGCTCGAACGGGGATGTATCCATCCGGGAAGTCATCGGCCTTGTGGAGAAGGCGACCGGCAAAACGGCCGTCATCCGGGAGCAGTCGGCGGACGAGCAGAGATCTCCTTTCGGCATCGGCAAGTCCTGGCATATGGACAACTCCCTCGCTGCGGAGGCCGGCTTTGAGTTCTACAGCCTTGAGCATTGGCTGCCCGAGCTTGCGGAAGAGCTCGCTGCAGCGGCGAAGGCTGCTCATGCCGGGAACTGATCCGCTGTACGGCTAGGCCGCTGTAGCATTCATGGCGGCCTGGATCGATCCAAGCTGCATTCTAGAAGCCGCTCCTTGCCGGAGCGGCTTTTCTGTTTTTGAGATGGCGGAGCAGGAGTGCGGCCGCCAAGGCGCAGAGCAGCGCGCACAAGCCGATGAACAGGAAGCCGGCCTGCATGCCGCGCATCTCGCCGCTGCCGGAGCTGCCGAACAGACGACCGAAGCCGTCGGTAATGGCTCCGATCAGGAGGTTGCCCGCTACGCTTGCAAACCCGAGCATCGTCACCGTAAACGTGATGGCCGCATCGCTCCGGCCTGCGTAGCGGACAGCCAGAAAGGCCATGACCGTCGGATAGATCGGAGCGATGCCGGCTCCGGCGAGAGCGAACAGCCAGGCTCCAGGTTCCCCGGCGAAAACGGCCGCGATGGTGCAAAGACCGGAAAACAGGGAGAAAATGAGAATGGAGCGGATAAGGCCGATTCGGTCGGTAAAAGGGCCAAGCACGAGCCGCGCAGCGGTGAAGCAGACGAAGAAACCCGAGAGCATGGCGGAAGCGGCCGTCCCGTCCCAGCGGTAGGCTTTTTCCAGAAAGGCGGGAAGCCAGCCTCCGAAAGCCATCTCGGCTACGACTCCCGCAGAGAGGATGGCAACGACAAACCAGGCGACGGGATCTCTCGCGTACTGGCGCACCGAGAGGCCGCCCGCTGCGGCCGGACCGTCAGGCTCCGCCTCTTGCTTCCCCGCGGAAGCTGGATCTTCGGGGGTTTCCTTGCCGGGGAAACGTGCGAGCAGAGCCGGAATGGCAGGCAAAATGGAAAGGGCCATGACGAGGGCATACATCCCTCCCCAGCCGAGGGGACCACCGTCTCCCGGACGGAAAGCCATCAAATACGCGGCGGCCAGAGGCGCGGCCATGGAGCTGAGACCGTAAAAGAAATGCGCGAGATTCATCATCGTCCCCGCGTTGCGCGTAAAGATCCGCGCTCCCAGCAAGGAAAGGACGATCTCGAGGGCGCCGTTGCCGATGTAGAGGAAAAAGTAGGCGGCCGACAGCGAAAAAAAGCCTGAGGAGGCCCAGATGAACAGTCCCGACACGGCCATCGCCCCGAAGCTGGCGACCGTCGTCGCGCGCATGCCGAGCTTGCGCACAAGCAAGCCGGTGAAGGAGCAGGCGATCAAGTAACCGAGGGAGTTGAACGCCAGCAGCAGGCCAACCTGGAATTCGCTGATCCGCAGGTCGGCCTGCATGCGCGGAATGGCGGGCCCTTTAATGTTTTCCGATAGGCCGAAGACAAGGTAGCCGGCAAAAACGACGGCAAGCAGCAAACAAGAATTCCAAGTAAAAGAGCCTGCTCGCCCGCGCAAAGAATTCATAACAGGTGCCGCACCTCCGGGGACTGGCATCCGGTAAGGCCGGACACTTTTTCGTACCAATGTATCACACTGCCCGAGGGTGGACAATAACAGGCTTGCTCCGGCATTTTCGGGGAAGAATGAGAGGATGAGAAGATTCAGGAGAGGAAATCGCGTCATGAAATCCTGGGGAAGGCATGCGATAAACATAGCCGCCATTCTGGCCGGCTCCGCCCTCATGGGGTTCGGAATCAATGAAATCAATCTGGCCAACGGCTTGGCGGAAGGCGGAATTACGGGCGTCGCCCTGCTTCTCAATTACGTGCTTGGCTGGAGTCCAGGCTGGTCAAGCCTGATCATTAATGTCCCTATCTTTTTGCTGGGCTGGAGATACATGGGGCGAACGAGTTTTATTTATGCTGTGATCGGTTCGGTCAGCCTCTCGCTGTTCCTCATCTTGTTCGAACCGTTCCGGCTGCCGCTTAAAGACTTGCTGCTGGCTTCCCTATATGCGGGGGCTATCGTCGGAGCGGGGCTGGGAATCGTATTCCGGTACGGCGGCATGACCGACGGGGTTGATGTCCTGGCGATGCTGTGCAGGAAATCGTTCGGCTGGAGCCTCGGGAGGACGATCTTCGTCACCGATGCGGCCGTTGTGCTGCTTTCGTTGATTTATTTGGACCTGACAAGAGCCATGTATACGCTGATTGCGATGCTGGTCGGTGCGAGATTGATCGATCTCGTCCAGGAAGGCTCCCATTCGGCCAAAGCAGCGATTATCGTATCTCGGAAGCCGGAGCTGATCTCAAGCGAGATTTTGCGCGAGCTCAAGCGGGGAGCGACGTTTCTCGACGGGAGAGGCGCATTCGATAACAGACGCGCCGAAGTGATCTACTGTGTCGTCAGCCGCAAGGAGACAGGCCGTCTGAAACGGCTCGTGCATGAAGCCGATCCCGGCGCTTTTGTCACATTCAGCGACGTGCACGAAGTCGTCGGCAAAGGCTGGAGGCAGGAGCGGGATGAATCGGGTTTCTAGCATTGCCAGATGCTCATTCCTATGATATAGTATATCTATATGGGAACAAACGTTCTTGTCGGGAGGTAAGCTCATGAGCGCGAAGCGGTTGGAGACGGTCGTCGTCAAGCAAGCGATGACCCGGGTCAAGGAAGAGAAGATGCCGTTCGACTGGTCGATCAATCCGTACCGCGGCTGCGCCCCTGGCTTAAAGWGAGCAAAAGCATAGCTGCGCCAATGGCGAGCCCGCTGGCGATGCAGGCAAGGCTGCGCCGGCAGGCCGGCGCTGCTGCAAGGAGAAGCAAGACCTGCAGCCATAGCCAAGCTCCTTAGAGCCCGTCCTCTTTGGACCAGCGGGGCTCCGGTCCCGCATCGGGGAAAATAAGCTCGGACTCGAAGCCTGCCTTGAGAAGCTGCTCCAGCAGGTATTCCTCGGGTGTTCCTTCGACGCCGGGATACCCGCGCCGGGTATAGATATGCTCGGCGTCCGGGAACTCGTCGCGCAGAATGCCGCGGATGCGTCTGCCGGAAGAATCGTTGTCGGTGAAGATGTAGACCTGGCTGCCGCCGGCCTGCTTGCGAAGCGTCTCCAGCTGCTTCGAGCCCGGAGTGCCGAAGGTGCACAGGATCGGAACTTCTTCCGACAGCACGCGCCGGAGGCGGCTCCGGTCGTTTTTGCCCTCGACGATGATGACGGCTTCTTCCACGGGAATCGCCTCCTTATCCACTAAGATTAACCTTGGAGCGCCGGTTATTCAACGCCGCCCGGTTGTCTTTGCCCCAAAAAAAGGAGGCCTGCCGAATTCGGCAGGCCTCAAGTTTTATGAGAGCGGGAAACCAGTTCTCATATCGTCATTAGAAGCAGAAGCTGCTGATGATGATAACGAGCAGAATGAACAGAACGAGGATTGCGCCAGTGGAAGTCCAGACTCCTCCCACTGCTCCGCCTACGGGAGCACAGCCTACACCTGCACCTTCGACATAAGACATTGTATTGGTCACCCCTTTGCTGCTTGGTGGGGTCATCCGGCCGCCGTCCCGCGGGCAACGAGCTGGCGGTCCGTCAGACATGGTTCAGTATATGTCCCTGCATGGTACCCGCCCTGTGCATTCACCCAGTTCTCGGCAATTGGGCGGATGGCGCTGCGGGAATCCGGTTCCGGCCTCCCCCTCCGTGGAAGGGAAGGACGGCGACAGCGAGCATGAGGAAGACGAAGGAAATGTAGTACGGCGAGACGATATGCCGGACCTGGCCGGCGATCATAGGCCCGAGGAAAGCTCCGATGGAGAAGGCGATCGACAGGATCGAGAACGTGCGGCCGTACCGCTCGCTTCCGCTCAGCTCGATAAGCAGCGTCGAGAGGGCGGGGAAGATGACGCCTTTGGCCATGCCGACGACGAGAAGCAGCGACACGAGCGGGGCATTGAATCCGGCTGCGATGCCGAAATAGGCGATGGCCAGCAGCAGGGCGCCCCAAAGCGTGCGGCGGAATGCCGGAATGCGGTTCAGGAACAGCATGCTCAAGGTGATGAGGCCGCCCGCGCTTACGACCGAGAACAGCCATCCGGTACGCATCATGCCCTCGGAAGTGGTGGACATGAGCGGGAGCTCGAAGCTGAGAATTCCTTGCGAGCAGCTGATGGCGACGGGAAGCAGGAAGACGATCCACGGGAACCCGCCGGAGTCGCCGGCAGGGACGGCCGCCGCCGAAGCGAGCGCCGCCTTTGGCGGAGCGTGGCTCAAGGACCGCGGTCCCGCCGGCAGCACGGCCGACTCCTTGCGGTCGCGGATGAACAGAAGCGCGCAGATGCTGGTGCCGATCAAGATCCAGCCCAGCAGGTAAAAGGCGCTGGAGAAGCCGATGCGGGCGACGAGAAAGGCCCCCGCCGCGGGCGAGACGACCGACGCGAGCGTGTGGACAAAGCCGCTGCCGCTCATCAGCTTGCCCTGCTGGAGAGCGTTCGCCGCCATTCTGGCCAGCAAGGCGCTGCAGGCAGGAGACAGGAAGGCCAGGACGAAACCGCTGATCGAGCGGAGAACGAGCAGCTGCCATGGATTTGCGACCTGAGCCTGAAGCAGGAGGATGACGCCGGCTCCGAGCAGGCTGAAGACGATGAACATGCGGCTGCCGAAGCGGTCGATGCCGAAGCCGGCGATGATGTTGCCCGGCAGATGGGTGAGGGAGTACATGCCCATCATCAGTCCGATGAACGAAGGCGCGGCCCCCAGCGAGACGGCGTACGGAGTCAGGATGGGGTACTGGGCATGCAGATCGAAAAAGGCGACGAATAAAAACAGGTACAGCCACATGGCGGTTCTCACGTTGTTGCCCTCCTTCAGGCTTGCGGACTCGGCTTGTTCAGGACTTTACTACTTGTACGCCCTTGCGGGACAGGATATGCTTTATCGCCGCCTCTGCGGCCGCGTTTACGCTCCCGGCAGCGTCGGTTATAATGGGACTATTGACCGCGGGGCCGGATGCCGGCCCGGGGAACGCGGATATGCGACAGGGGGCATGGCGCGTCATGGACAGCTTGGGTTACGATTATGAGACATGGAGCACTTTTTTCAAGGAGAACTGGCTTGTGCTCGCGGTAGGACTCGTCATCCTGCTGCTGGTCATCGGCATTGTGCGGACCGTGGCGAAATGGGCGCTTGCGGCGGTCATCGTCATCGGCCTTGTGCTGTACAGCGGCTACAACCTGCAGGATCTGAAGGGTCTCGGAGGCAAGGTCCGCGATCAGGCGGTGACCGCCATGGCCGGGGAAGCGGGCAGCGCCCAGTACATGGACAACGGCGACGGCACCTACACGGTCAAGACCGACAATCTGGAGCTCAAAGGAAAAAAGGGCGAGGATAAGGTGAATGTATCGTTCAAGGGGGCTCCGCTCGGAACATGGAGCATCGACGGCACGATCAGGGCGCTGATCGAAGGCGCCCGGGGTAAGTAGCCTCAGAGACGCCGATGGCGGAGAGAGCGGATGCTCTTTCCGCAGCCAAGCATAGGACTTCGCCGTAAAAGGACAACAGGGGAGGGGGCATGCACATGTCTATGGCCATCATCCAGAACAGTCTCCAGCCGCTCCTTGACCTGGAGCCGGTATCGCTTGCCGTGCTGCTTGTCATCGCCGTTTCCCTGCTTCAAGGCTTCGGAAGAGGGGCGAGGAATTCCTCGCAGCGGCTGTTTCATTTCATTTGGGAAGGGGTGCTGCTGATTGCGGCGCTGGCCGGCGCGGCCAAGCTGGCGCAGCTGCTCTCCTCTCCCGCCAGCCGCTGGCTTCAAGCCCATGTCCATCTCCCGCAGAAGGAGATGGCCGGCCTGGAGCAGGCCTGGTATACGTTCCTTACGAGCGTGAGGGACCTGCCTCTGCTTCGCTTCGGCGTTTTGTTCCTGATCGGCTATGCGCTGCTCCGCCTGCTGCTGTCGACCCTGACGCCTCTTGCGTGGAGAGCGTTCGGAGCGGCGGCTTATCCTGCCCGCGAAGCAGAGGAAGGCGTCGAAGAAGCCCGCAGCGGCCGTTCAAGCAGCCGCGCCGCGGGAGCCGTCATCGGCGGCCTGCACGGGGTTGGCCGCTCGTTCGTGCTTCTCGCCCTGCTGTTTCTCTATGTATCCGTATTTCCAACGGCTCCGTTGGCCGGGAACATCGAGAGCTCCCCGGTCTACCGCCAGGCAGCGGACAAGCTGCTGCAGCCGGTTGCCGGAGGGCTGCTCGCAGGCAGCGGTCCGGTCATTACGGAAGCGGTCGGCAGCGAGTTCCAGCAGGTTCTTCAGCGGAGATACGAGATCATCGACTCCAATATTCCGGCCGATATCGGAGACGCCGCAAGGCAGGTTGCTGCCGGTGCAGGCAGCGACCGGGAAAAGGCGGAGCTTCTCTACGAATGGCTCGGCAAGCGGATCGCCTATGATTGGGACAAAGCGGACAATTACACGTCCAAAGGCATATGGAAAGAGCAGACGCCGGAGGAAACGTTCAAGTCCCGGAAGGGCGTATGCATCGATACGGCCCGCCTGTACGCTGTCATGGCCCGTTCGGCGGGACTGGAGGTCCGGGTCGTGACGGGGCTTGGAGCCGACGGCCGCGGAGGGTTCGGCAGCCATGCCTGGAATGAGGTCAAGCTGGCGGACGAAGGCGGCAAATGGATTCCGCTGGATGCGACCTGGGCTTCGACCGGCGATTGGTTCGATTCGGCTGACTTTGACAAAACCCATGTCAGAAAGATCTGAAATGGTTTGGAAGTAAACATTTTTGCATTCGTAAAATGACTTGATAGATAAAGGTTTTTTCGTATCCAAGCACTCCTCGGGAGTGCTTTTTTTATTTTCCGAAATATCTTTTGCTAGAATAAAAATATGTTGCACGATGGAAACTTTATTGTATACTATAAAAAATAAGTCATAAGGCCAACTGAGGAAATGAAGGAATCTGCGGAGGCATGATTGCGCCGCCGAGGGGGAGAGGGATTTGAAGGCAGGAAGATGGAGAAGGAGATGGGAGAGGCTGGCTCTGACAGGCTTGCTGCTGTCCGTGCTCTTGCTTGCCCAGGCCTGTTCGGGCGCAGGCGATGCCGGAACCGGCGAGAGCGGGGGCGAGCTGGCCGTGACGGCGACGACGGGAATGATCGCGGATGCGGCACAGGCGGTAGGCGGCGACCGGGTGCGCGTGGCGGCGCTTATGGGACCGGGCGTAGACC
Source organism: Paenibacillus sp. P22 (assembly GCF_000469945.2). Taxonomy (NCBI): domain Bacteria; kingdom Bacillati; phylum Bacillota; class Bacilli; order Caryophanales; family Paenibacillaceae; genus Paenibacillus; species Paenibacillus sp. P22. The sequence goes on from NZ_CBRA020000025.1 coordinate 14,153, forward strand.
CCCATCTGTACAAGGCATCGCATGGGGATATGGTCAAGCTCGACCAAGCGGACATCGTCCTGTACGGAGGTCTGCATCTCGAAGGAAAGATGACCGAGGTGCTGCATAAGCTCGGCCGCTCCCGGACGGTTGTCGCCGTCACGGACGGAATTCCGCAGGGAAAGGTGATGGAGACCCAGCCCGGCAGCCCGGATCCTCATGTCTGGTTCGATGCGGAGCTGTGGATGCATGCGGTGGAGAAGATCCGGGATACGTTTGCGGCGAAGGATCCGGAGCATGCCCAGGCTTATAAGGAGCGGGCCGACGCTTATTTGGCGGAGCTGCGGAGCCTTCATCAGTATGCGTCCGCCAAGCTCGCTTCGATTCCGGAGCAGCAGCGGGTGCTCGTGACCGCCCATGACGCCTTCGGCTATTTCGGACGGGCTTACGGGCTGGAGGTGAAGGGTCTGCAGGGCATGAGCACGGCATCGGAGTTTGGATCGAGAGATGTCGCCGCGCTGCGGGATTTTCTGGTGGACAACAACATTCCCGCCGTCTTCGTCGAATCGAGCGTTCCCCGGAAATCGATCGAATCGGTCATGGAAGGGGCCGGCCGGATGGGCCATAAGGTCGTCATCGGCGGCGAGCTGTTCTCCGACGCGCTCGGAGAGAAGGGAACTCCGGAAGGAACGTATATCGGCATGTTCCGCCACAATGTCGACACCATCGCAGAGGCTTTGAAGGGAGAGAACGGATTATGAACGCATACGAAGAGATCGCAGCCGATAATGGCATTCAAGATGCCGGCAAGCGGAAACGCAACGTCCTCGAAGTGGCAGGTCTGAGCACGGCTTACCGAAACCGTTCCGTGCTGCGGGACGTTTCGTTCGCGGTTCCGGAAGGGGAGCTTGTCGCCATCGTCGGCCCGAACGGAGCCGGCAAGTCGACGCTGATTAAGAGCGTTCTCGGCCTTACGCCGACGCTCGGAGGAGAAGCGAGAGCATTCGGCGAAACCATCGATGCCGCCCGCAGGCGGATCGGCTACGTGCCTCAGCGCGAGTCGGTCGACTGGGACTTTCCGACGCATGCGCTCGATGTCGTCATGATGGGACGGTACGGGCGGCTGGGCTGGTTCCGCCGGCCCGGCCGCAAGGAGCGGGCCCTTGCTCTGGAGTGCCTGAGGGGGGTCGGCATGGAGGCGTTCGCCGAGCGCCAGATCAGCGAGCTGTCCGGCGGACAGCAGCAGCGGGTGTTCCTGGCGAGGGCGCTGGCGCAGGACGCGGATCTCTATTTCATGGATGAGCCGTTCGCCGGCGTCGACGCTGCGACCGAGAAAGCGATTGTCCAGCTGCTCCGCAAGCTGCGCGCGGACGGGAAGACGGTCATCGTGGTCCATCACGATTTGGCGACCGTGCCGGAATATTTCGATTCCGTCCTGCTCCTGAATGTAACGGTCCAGGCTTTCGGCCCTACCGCCAAGGCATTCACGGAAGAGAACCTCCATCGCACCTACGGAGGACGGATCGGATTTGCCGGGGCAGGCGCTGCCGCAGCCGCCAGCGAAAGGCGGGCTGATCCCGCTCCTCGGCAGGATGCCGTCCATACCTTCCAGGGAGGCGCGCGTCCATGACCGGGTTATGGGCTTCCATCGAGACGCTGGCCTCCGACCCGAACCTGCGCTGGATCGCGCTCGGCTGCATGCTGCTCGGGCTGAGCAGCGGCATGATCGGCTGCTTCGCCTATTTGCGCCGGCAGAGCCTGATGGGCGATACGATCGCCCACACGGCGCTTCCCGGCATCTGCGTCGCTTTCCTGCTCACGGGGGTGAAGACGCTGCCGGTATTCATGCTGGGCGCCGTGGCCGCCGGCATTGCCGGCACGCTGGCGATCCGGCTCATCACCTCGCGCTCGCGCATCAAGGCGGATGCGGCGATGGGCATCGTGCTTTCCTCGTTTTTCGGCATCGGCATCGTGCTGCTGACGATGATCCAGCACAGCGGAGACGGGAGCCAGAGCGGCCTCGACAAGTTCCTGTTCGGCCAGGCGGCTTCCATGGTGGGCAGCGATGTGCGGCTTATGGCGGGGGTATGCCTGCTGCTGGCGACCGTATGCACGCTGCTCTTCAAGGAGTTCAAGCTTCTTTCGTTCGATCCCGCCTTCGCCAAGGGAGCGGGATTCCCGACGGGGCTGCTCGATTTTCTGATGCAGGGACTCGTCGTCGTGGCCGTCGTCGCCGGCATCCAGGCCGTCGGCGTCGTGCTCGTCGCCGCCCTGCTCATCACCCCGGCCGTATCGGCCCGCTTCTGGACGGAGCGGCTCGGGCGGATGATCTTCCTGTCGGGGCTGTTCGGGGCTGTCAGCGGCCTGCTGGGAGCCTGGATCAGCTCGCAAGTGAGCCAGCTGCCGACCGGCCCGGTCAGCGTGCTTGCGGCAGCGGCGATCTTTCTTTTATCCGTCGCCTTCGGCAGCCGCAAGGGCCTCGTTGTCGCTTCGCTGACCCGGAGGGGCATGCGGCGAAGCCTGGAGCCGGCAACGTCCGCAAGCAAGGCAAAGGAGGCGGGCTGACATGATGGACTTCTGGATTTTGCTGACCGGCTCCCTGGCCGCCGTGAGCTGCGCCGTGCTGGGCTGCTTCCTCATCCTGCGCCGCATGGCTCTCATCGGAGATGCCATCAGCCATTCGGTACTGCCGGGAATCGTCATCGCTTATATGTTCAGCGGATCGAGGGATTCGATCCTGATGCTCATCGCCGCCGCCTTCATGGGGCTGCTGTGCGTCTTTCTCATCCAATGGTTCAACCAGCGGGGAATCCAGAGCGATGCCTCGATCGGCGTCATCTTCACGTCGCTGTTCGCGATCGGAGTCGTGCTTATCAGTCTCAACGCCCGGCAGGTCGACCTCGACCTGGACTGCGTCCTCTACGGGGAGATCGCTTATGCGGCCTGGAATACGCTCGAGATCGGCGGGGTCGGCATCGGGCCGCGCTCCGTATGGCTGCTCGGGGGAGCGCTGACGCTGATCCTCGCCGTCATCGGACTGTTCTACAAGCAGTTCAAGCTGTGCGCGTTCGATCCGCTGCTGGCGGCTGCGCTCGGCATTCCGGCCGCCCTGTTCCATTACTTGCTTATGGGCCTCGTATCGATCACGACGGTGAGCTCCTTCGAAAGCGTAGGCGCGATTCTCGTCGTCGGACTGCTCGTCATCCCGCCGTCCACCGCCTATCTCCTCACCGACCGCCTCGGCAGAATGATCGCGATCAGCGCGGCGTGCGGCGTGCTCTCCACGTTGCTGGGCTTCCTGCTCGCGGTATGGCTGGACGCTTCCATCGCCGGCTGCATCGTGGCCGCTGCCGCGGCATTGTTCGCCGCTGCATTCGTCCTGTCGCCGAAGCATGGCCTGATGGCGGCGAAGCTGCGGCGGAGGCGGAGAAGTCTGGAGGGAGCCGCCTGAGCGGATTCCGTCTTTTCCTTCCGCTCTTTCTTCATCGATGGCTGCCGGCCGGATGCCGGCTTTGCCATCGATGTTTTTAGTTGCGGGCGCCGGAAGAGCGGCTTCGTAGCCAAAATACCATGCAGATGCGCCAAAATAGGCAGGCGCGCGGCCGCAGCGCCTGGGCGTATAATGAATCCAGCCGGCTGAATCGCATTTGGAATCCTTGTCCGATATGATAAAATATCAAGCAACACCATCTGGCAGGGAGGAACATATGAGAGATTACAAACTGCTTGCCCTCGATATGGACGGGACGCTGCTGACGGACGAGCAGACGATAAGCGAAGAGAACGCGGAGTGGATCCGCCGGGCGATGGAGGCGGGAATAACCGTCTGCTTCTCCACCGGAAGGGGCTTCCAGGGGGCTTTGCCGTTCGCGGAGCAGCTCGGGCTGGACACCCCGATGATTACGGTGAACGGAAGCGAGATCTGGAGCAAGCCCCATGTGCTCTACCGGAGGACGCTCATGAACGCCTCGGAGATCAAGCGTCTGCACAGGCTTGCCGTCCAGCATGCGGAGCCCTGGTTCTGGGGATACTCCGTCGAGGGCGTCTTCAACAAGGAAAAGTGGATCGAGCCGGCGGACGGCTACGATGATTTCCACTGGCTCAAATTCGGCTACCATACCGAGAACGACTCCATCCGCGAGGAGATCCGCCGCGAGGTCGAGAGCTGGGGCTCGATGGAGATCACCAACTCGTCTCCGTGGAACCTCGAGCTCAATCCCGCCGGAGTGAACAAGGCGACCGCCATCCGCGAGCTGTGCGGCGTTCTCGGCATCGAGATGTCCCAGGCCGTCGCTGTCGGAGACAGCCTCAACGATATCGAGGCGATCCGCCAGGCCGGACTCGGCGTCGCCATGGGCAATGCCCAAGCGGCGGTCAAGGAAGCGGCGGACGCCGTTACGCTGAGCAACAACGAGCATGGAGTCGCGCATGTCATCCGGGACATGCTGCTGAAAGGGTGAGCCGGCGATGACGCTAGCGATCATCGGCTGGATACTCGTCGTCATCCTGTTCCTTGTCGGCATGGCCGGAACGGTCTATCCCATCCTTCCGGGAGCGCTCGCCATCTACGCGGCCTTTTTCGTCTACGGCCTGTTCATCAGCTTCTCGCCGTTCGGCTGGATGTTCTGGACGATCCAGACGCTCATCGTCGTCGTCCTGTTCATCGCCGATTACGCCGTCAGCGCATGGGGCGTCAAGAAATTCGGAGGCTCCCGGGCATCCGTCGTCGGCAGCACGATCGGGCTGATTGTCGGCCCGTTCCTTATTCCGGCGTTCGGCCTCATCATCGGCCCGCTGGCTGGAGCGATGATCGGAGAGCTGTACAAGATCGTCATGGACAAGGAGCCCGTATCGGGACCGATCCTGAAGCGCACCTTCATGTCCGGCATCGGCGCCGTCGTCGGCCTGCTGTCGAGCACGGCCGTGAAGATCGTCCTGCAGCTCGCGATGATCATCCTGTTCATCCTCTGGCTTGTGTTCTGATGTCCGTTATCCCAATACCTACTTAAAGGAGCTCATCATCAATGATCAAATTGACGATCTGGAACGAATTCGTCCACGAGAAAGAACATGAGGAAGTCCGCAACGTCTATCCGGACGGAATCCACAATACGCTGGCCAAAGGGCTCGCTGACGCCAGCTTCGAGATCAAGACGGCAACGCTCGAGGAAGCGGAGCACGGCCTGACCGAGGACGTCCTGAACAACACCGACGTTCTGGTCTGGTGGGGCCATATGGCCCACGACCGTGTCGAGGACGCCATCGTGGAGCGCGTGCACAAGCGCGTCATGGAAGGCATGGGCCTCATCGTCCTCCACTCCGGCCACTTCTCCAAAATCTTCAAGAAGCTCATGGGCACGGGCTGCGACCTGAAATGGCGCGAAGCCGGCGAACGCGAGCGCATCTGGGTCGTCGATCCCGCGCATCCGATCGCAGCCGGCCTGCCGGAGCAGTTCGCGCTTGAGCAGGAGGAAATGTACGGCGAGCACTTCGATATCCCGGCTCCGGACGAGCTTGTGTTCGTCAGCTGGTTCGAAGGCGGCAACGTCTTCCGCAGCGGCTGCACGTTCCACCGCGGCCAAGGCAAGATCTTCTACTTCCGTCCTGGCCACGAGACGCATCCGACCTACTACGATGCCAACGTGCTGAAGGTCATCTCCAACTCCGTCAAATGGGCGGCTCCGTCGGGCGCGGCTGTTCCGGTCCGCGGCCAAAGCGTGCCTTCGCTGGAGCCGATCTCGCCTAAAAACGTTTAATTCCATCCACTGGGCAAGCCCGCTGCGGCAAACCCCTCCGATCCCGCAGATTGCTCTGCGGGATTTTTTCGCGCCGCGGCAGCGCAGGCGCCGATTCGGGATGGACGGGTGTGGGGAGGGGCCGTTTTGTGGTACACTAGCAGGGTCATTCGTATTATTCGTGAAGGAAGAAGGAACCCGACAACATGGTCAAAAAAGACTCCCTCATCCGGGGCACTCTGATTCTGGCAGCGGCCGCGCTCATCGCTCGGGTGCTGGGACTGTTCCAGCGGGTTCCGCTGGATTATATGTTCTCCGGACCCGGCAACGGGTATTTCGGCATCGCCAATACGGTCTATCTATACCTGCTCATCATCGCCACGGCCGGCATTCCGAGCGCCATCAGCAAGATGGTTTCGGAACGCTACGCGCTCGGAAGGCCGCGCGAAGCCCAGCGGATCTACCGAGCCGCGCTGCTGTTCGGCGCCGTCACCGGCGTCCTGCTGTCGACGCTGCTGTACATATTCGCGCCTTATTACGCCTCCAGCTTCGTCCGCACGTCGGAAGCCTCCTCGTCGATCCGGGCGATCGCGCCGGCGCTGCTGCTGTTCCCGATCATCGCGATGATGCGCGGCTACTTCCAAGGCAGGCAGATGATGTCCGCAGGCGGCATTTCCCAGATCGTCGAGCAGATCGCGCGCGTGCTCGTCGGCATCGGACTTGCCCTCGTCGTGCTCAATCTCGGCTGGACGGACCGCTGGATATCCGCCGCAGCGACCTTCGGCAGCGTGTTCGGCAGCATCGGCGCCTTCCTCGTCATGCTGTATTATGCCCGCAAGCTGAAGCGCTCCGACATGGAGGAGGAGCGCTCGCTCGGACGGGCGGCCCGCGAGAGAGCGGCAGCATCCGAGGCGGCCGCTCCTCCGGTGCGGCTGCGCAGCATTTACAAGGAAATTTTCACCATGTCGGTGCCGATCGTCGTCACGGCGATGACGGTTCAGTTCATCTATCTGATCGACTCGACCTTCTTCATCCGGTGGACGGACAGCTATTACAGCGCCTACGATACGGCGAGCCGCATCCGCGATTATCTCATCTTCAACGCGCAGTCGATCGCAGGCATCCCGCCGATTCTGGCGATCGCGCTCAGCCAGTCGATCATTCCGGTGCTGTCGGCCGCCAATTCCGTCGGACGGCTGGATGAAGTGCGCAAGCAGGCTTCGCTCGTCATGCGCATCGTCGTCTTCACCGGCGTGCCTGCCGCCCTGGTGCTGACGGTAGGAGCCCATTCCGTGAACGGGCTGCTGTTCTCGGATCCCGGCGCCAGCGGCGTCGTGGCCGCTCTGACGATCGGCACGATCTTCCAGGTCACGATGATGACGAGCAACTCGATCCTGTTCGGACTCGGCAATCCCCGTCCGGCGATGATCAGCGCCATCATCGGCTACGCCGTCAAAATTATCGGCAGCCTGGCGCTCGGCCCGCTGCTGGGAGGCTACGGCTTCATCATCGCTTCCATGCTCTGCTTCATGATCATTACCTGGCTGAACATGAGGGTGATCCAGAACAAGGTGAAGCTGAACGTGCTCGGCCGCCGCTGGCCTGCCTACCTGCTGACGATCGTTATCGCCGCTGCGGCAGGCTACGGGACCGACATGACCGTCAGAGGCGTGCTCGGCTCGATTCTGCCTTCCAAGCTCGTCTTTTTTGCCGGCACCATCGCTACCGGCGTCGTGATGGGCCTGTTCTACCTGTTCCTGCTCATTGCGCTCGGCGTCATCAGGGAAGCCGACGCAAGCTCCTTCCCCGGCCCTCTGCGCAAAATTCTGCTTCCTCTTGTCCGCCGCTTCGGACGTCGGGAGACGGAAGTCCAGAGCTCCTGATCATGAGCCTCGCGGAGGCTCGGCTGCCGGACTTTTACAAAACGGTTCAAACTCGGTACGATAGAGTAAATCCATACAAAAAGGGTGATTGACATGCGCAAAGTAACGACCGACGAACAGTTCCGCGAAACCGTCGCCTCTTCCGGCGTCACGGTGGCCGTCTTCAAGACGACCTGGTGTCCCGATTGCCACTTCATCGATCCGTTCATGCCGGAGATCGAGCAGAACTACGCGGGCAGGATCGAGTTCATCGAGATCGACCGCGACGATCTGCCCGAGCTATGCTCCGAGCTGAACATTCTCGGCATTCCGAGCTTCATCGCTTTCCGCGAAGGCAAGGAAGTCATCCGCTTCGTCAGCAAGCTGCGCAAATCGAGGGACGAGATCGAGCAGTTCCTCGGCCGCGCGATCGAAGTATCCGCCGCGCTGTAAGCCTCGGCGCAGCCGGCTTGGCAGCCAGCCCATCAGGGGCCACTCTCTGATGGGCTTTTATGCTGCATGCGTTAGTAATTCCCCGCTCAGGGTCTGCAAGCTGCCGGCCTCCGCAGGGCAAAATAACGCCGGAATGCTTGTACAAATCGTGTCTGATCCGACGTGGAAAGATGCCATTATCGTCACATTTTCAACATGGCTTTTGCATTTTTTTGCCGCTATAATGAGGGTTGTATCCATCGAAGGGGTGACAAACAAACGATGATCTCCCGCCTATACCGCCTGCTTGCATGGATGTCCAGCATCGGCATGTTCCTCGTCCTGCTTGCAGGCGCTCTCGTGACCAATACGGGCTCCGGAAGGGGCTGCGGCGATGACTGGCCGCTATGCAACGGCAAGTTCATTCCCGCTTTTACCCTCGAGACAGCCATTGAATATTCGCATCGCGTCGTGACCGGACTGGTCGGCATCATCGTCGTGGCTACCTTTGTCATGACCGTGGTGGTCTACCGCCGCTTCCGCGAGCCGCTCTGGTTCGCCGGCCTGACGCTGTTCTTCACGATCGTGCAAGCGCTCATGGGCGCTGCGGCCGTCGTCTGGTACCAAAGCCCTCCCGTCATGGCGCTTCACTTCGGCATTTCGCTGCTTGCGGTCGCCTCGACGGTGCTGCTCGTCCTGTGGGTGAGGCGAATGGACAAAGGGCATGATCCCGCCTCGGCATCGATGCTTCCCCGTTCCGTGTTCACCTGGGTATTGTCTGCGGCGATCTATTGTTACGTCGTCGTTTACCTCGGCGCCTTCATCCGCCATACCGACTCGGGAGGAGGCTGCCTCGGCTGGCCGCTGTGCAACGGCGAGCTCGTGCCGGAGATCAATGGAGCGACCGGCATCGTCTTCGCCCACCGGATCGCCGGCCTGATTCTTTTCTTCGTGCTTCTCGGCCTCTTCCTTCATGTCCGCAAGCAAGCCGGAAGCAGCGACCCGGCCGCTCGCTCTGCCCTTTGGGTTTTGATTCTGGTCATCTGCCAGATTTTCAGCGGAGCATGGCTGACCGCGACCATCGGCAACGACCAATGGTTCATCTTTACCAATATGCTCCACAATCTCATTATTACGATTTTGTTCTCCATTCTTATAGATCTGGGTGTCCAAGCCCGGAAGAGACGTTAGGAGCCGATCATGACTTTTGCAAACCTGAGGCAATTCGTAGAAGCGCTGCGCAAGGACAACGACCTCGCCGTCATCGAGGCTCCGGTGGATCCGAATCTGGAGCTCGCGGAAATTCACCGGCGCGTCATCGAAGAGGAAGGACCCGCCCTGCTGTTCACGAACGTGAAGGGCAGCACCTTCCCCGTCCTGACCAATATGTTCGGCACCGCCCGCCGCGTCGATCTGGCATTCGGCACGAAGCCCGAAGAGCTGATGAAGACGGTCGTCGGCGCGATGGACCGCCTGCTGCCGCCAACGCTCGGAGCCGTATGGGGCGAGCGCGGCATGGTGAAGGACCTGCTCAAGGTTGGACTCAAAAACGTTCCGAACAGCGCCGCGCCGGTCATGGGGGCCGTGCGCAGGGAAAATCCGCTGAAGGGGCTGCCGTTCCTGACGAGCTGGCAGGATGACGGCGGTCCTTTCGTCACGCTTCCGCTCGTGTATACGGAGCATCCGTCCCATCCGAAGAAGCATAATGTCGGCATGTACCGCATGCAGATCTTCGACGACTCCACGACCGGCATGCATTGGCAGATCCACAAGGGCGGCGGCTTCCATTATCATGAAGCCGAGAAGAACAATCAGGAGCTGCCGGTGAGCGTATTTCTCGGGGGACCACCGGCGCTGATCGCATCGGCGATCGCTCCCGTTCCAGAGCATCTGCCGGAGCTGATGATCGCTTCGCTCATTCTCGGCAGCAAGCTTCCGGTCACCCAGGATCCGCTGGGACGCCACCGCATTCCGGCGGAAGCCGAGTTCTCGATCCACGGCAGCGTGCCGCCGCATCTGCGCAGGCCCGAAGGCCCGTTCGGCGACCATTTCGGCTACTATTCCCTGCAGCATGATTTCCCGGTCTTCAATGTCAGCCATGTGCATCACCGCAAGGATGCGATCTACCCGGCGACGATCGTCGGCAAGCCCCGGCAGGAGGACTACTACCTGGGCGAGTATCTGCAGCGGCTGCTCAGCCCGGCTTTCCCGATGGCCATGCCTGGCGTGAAGGATCTGTGGGCTTATGCGGAGACCGGCGTCCACGCCTTGGCCGCCGCTGTCGTGCGGGAGAGCTATTCGAGAGAGGCGCTTGCCACCGGCTTCCGCATTCTGGGCGAAGGCCAGCTGACGCTGACCAAATTCCTGATGCTGACCGACCAGCCGGTAGACCTGTCCCGGTTCGACGTGCTGCTGGAGACGATTCTGGAGCGTTTCCGTCCGGAGACCGACCTGTTCGTCTTCGACAATACCTCGCATGATACGCTCGACTATACGAGCGGCAAGCTCAACCACGGCAGCAAGGCGCTTCTGATGGGCGTCGGCGAGCCGGTGCGGCAGCTGCCGCATGAATATACGGAAGGCCCGATCGCGGAAATCAGCGACATCGCGGTTTATTGCCGCGGCTGCCTCACCGTCTCCGGAGCCGACTATGCTTCGGATCCGGAGCTGGCGTCCAAAGTATTGGAGAGGGCTGCCGAGAAAGGAACCGACTGGCCGCTGATCGTCCTGGTCGACGACGCCGGCACGGTCGCATCGGCGCAGACGCCGTTTCTGTGGACGGTATTCACCCGATTCAATCCTGCGGACGACATCTACGCCCTGTCGGAAGCAAGACGCCATCATATGGCCTACCGCCTTCCGATCGTCATCGATGCCCGCATGAAGCCGGGGTATCCGGACGAGCTGTTCCCGCGAGAGGACATCGTGTCTCTGGTCGACGGCAGATGGAAGGAATATTTCCCGAAATCCTAGATGTCTGAAGGTTTTTGGCTTTGCAGTACAGAAGCTTAGAAAATCCGGAGGAGGAAGGTCCATGCTGAGAATGTTGTTCGGGGAAGCGCCGGCCAAGCCTGAGGGCAGGATGGCCGAAGCGGTCCAGGCGATGACCGATTATGCCTCCCTTCTCCACAAGCTCGTGGAGGAAGGCAAGGACCGCAATCATAAGGCGCGGACATATGAGATTTGGACGATCGGCCTGATCGCATCCCTCGATGAGCTGGAGCAGAGCTGCTACGCAGCATCGCGCTTCTGCGCGATGGTCAAGAGCTACAGCGTTGAGGACATGGGCCCGGATGAACGGCTGAATTACAGGCGCTACGTCTATTTCGACAAAAATGCCTTCATCCGGCTGTTCGCAATGCTGGACAAGCTGGGCACGCTGCTCAATGACATGCTGTCGCTGGAAACGGAACAATTCAAAAGGCAGTTCTCCTACTTCACGGTGCTGCATCGGATGCGGGACAAAAAGCTTCATCCAGGACTTGCAGGGCCGCTCACGGATATCAAGAACCAGTATGACGAGCCGATCGTCCGGTTGCGGAAAAGGCGGAATGTGGAGATTCACAGCATGAACTCCGAGCTGCAGGACGATCTGATGCAGCTGCATCTGAACTTCGGAGACGAAGTGAAGCTGGAGGATATCAACAGCCAGATGGAGGACCTGGCCCAATGCCTGGACATGGCGGCGGGAACCGTCCATCTCGTGTTCGATTATGCTTTGTCTCTATTGAAGCCTGCCGTCAGCAAGTGAGTCGAGGCAAGGAGGAAGAGCGTGGAGCTGCAAGGAAAAACGGCGCTCATAACGGGCAGCGCCAAAGGGCTGGGCAAACGGGCGGCCGCCGAGCTGGCCCGGCTGGGATGCGATATCGTCCTGAACTACCGCTCCAGCGGGGCGGAGGCGGATGAGCTTGCTCGGCGCTTGGCGCAGCAGTACGGAGTGCGCGCGACTGCGGTCGAAGCGGACATCGCCGATCCCGGCGACACGGGCAAGCTGGCCGAGGAGGCGCTGAAGCTGAGCGGAAGCGTCGATATTCTGGTGAACAATGCCGGTCCGTTCATCCGGGAGCGGAGAGTATTCGCCGATTACAACGACGAGGAGATCATTTCCCTCCTTCACGGCAATCTGCTCGGCGCGATGCTGCTTGACCGCAAGTTGCTGCCGGGCATGCGCAGGAGCGGCTGGGGACGCATCATCCATTTCGGGTTCGGCCATGCGATGGAAGGCAGGGCTTGGCCGCATCGCGCCGTCTATGCGGCTGCGAAGACCGGCCTCGTCTCCTTCACCAAGACGCTTGCCGTCGAGGAAGGCGAGCATGGCATAACGGTCAACATGGTCTGTCCCGGCGATATCCGGGGCGACTTCAAGGAGAAGTCCATTGCGGACGTTGACGGAATGAGAGATCCGGATTCGCCGCTCGGCCGGCCCGGCACCGGAGAGGACGTGGCGAGGGTCATTTCGTTCCTCTGCCTGCCGCAATCGGACTTCCTGACCGGCAACATCATCGATGTGACGGGCGGCTTCGATCCGATCCGCACGAGCATCAAGCCGGTCCAGCCCTGAGACAAAAGCACGAGCGGCCGGATGCCTCCCAAGGAGGTATCCGGCCGCTCGTCTGTATATCGCGATGATGATGGATGCGCGGGCAATTAGAAGACTTGCATAACCTCTTGCACGCCTTCGACTTCTTCAAGCAGGGCGCGCTCGATGCCGGCCTTCAGCGTGATGGTGGAGCTGGGGCAGCTGCCGCAAGCGCCCATCAGGCGAAGCTTGACGATGCCGTCTTCCACGTCGACGAGTTCAACGTCGCCGCCGTCGCGCTGCAGGAAGGGACGGAGCTTGTCAAGAACGTCCAGTACCTCATCATACATCGTGCTTTGTGCGTTTTCGCTCATTGCAATCAACTCCTTTCTTATCTATTATAATACAAAGCCATTCAATTGAAAATGGACGGCAAAGAGGTGAATGACATCATGTTGAAACCGATCATTGAATTCTGTTCCAGCAACATGCATCACGGAACCGACCGGCTGATGGAGCAGTACGAGCTCGATCCCGATGTTGAAGTGATCGAATACGGCTGTCTCGGCAACTGCGGCGAATGTTACCTGTTCCCGTTCGCCATGGTCGACGGAGAGATCGTCAGCGCCGAAAGCGTCGAGGAGCTTGAAGCCGCCATCCGCGAAAAAATCGCCGTCAGCGCCGCCGAGCGCGCCGCGCTGGACAAGCTGATCGACGATTTATAGAAGCTTAGCCGAAATGGTTTTTGGAGCGCCACAGCACGCCGGTTTTGAGTACTCGCGGCACACGGCCCATAATGGCCGTCTTGCCCATGAGGCCGAAGCCGGCTTTTTTGCCGAGCGAACCGAGCGTGCCCTTGAGCTTGATCTGTCCAAGCTTGGGCGTGCGGCCTTTCCATACGGCCTGCATGACGTCGGCCACTTGCTTGCCCATCGCTCCCGCGAGCTGTCCGCTGGGAGAGAACGGCACCGAGGCGCAGTCGCCGATGACGAACACTTCCGGATGGTCCGGGAGCTGATGCAGCTCGTTCACGACGAGCCGGCCCTGATTGTCTTTGGGCACATTGAGATCCTGGACGACATCGACCGGCTGGATGCCGGCCGTCCAGATCGTCGCATCGGTATAGATCGGCTCCGGAGAGTTGCCGTCATGCAGAATGCCGCCCTCCAGCAGCTTGAGGGAGACGTTGCCCCTCATTTCCACATGATGCTCCAGGAACCAGGACGACACGTACGTCTTCAGCTTCGTCGGGAACGCCGAGAGGATGCTCGGTCCGCGGTCGATGATGCGGATGTTGAGATCGCCTCTGCTCTCGCGCAGCTCAGCGGCGATCTCGACGCCGCTGAGGCCTCCGCCGATGATGGATACTTGGCCGTAAGGCTTGACGTCTCCGATTCGCCGGTACGTCCTTCGAGTCGCGGAGAACGATTGGATGCTGCTGGAGTATTTCTCCGCGCCGGGAATGCCGTGGTAGTTGTCCGTGCAGCCAAGCCCGATCGACAGCCAATCGTACGACACGGGATCCTGGCCTTCCAATAGGATGTGCTTGTTCTCCAGATCGATACCCGTCACTTCGCCGTAGGTGATCAGCAGACGGGGGTCGTTAGGGAACGCGACGCGCAGCTCGATCTCCGGCGAAGTGCCGGCAGCCAGCGCATAATATTCGGTCTTGAGGCCTTGGAAAGGCATGCGGTCGATCAGGACGATGATCGTATCGGACGGAATGTCCCCGTCAAGCAGTTCCTGAGCCAGAGCCATGCCGCCGTAGCCGCCGCCCAAAATGACAAAACGTTTCATGATATCCCAACCCTTGTTTCACAATTCAGCTGATGGTGAACCTAATATGCTCGCCAGCCGTTCTTCTTACTCAAATACCTTGACTTCATTGTAGAAGGTGTCGCGTTCAACCGGAATGCGTCCCGCACCCTTTATTAACCAGATCAGATCTTCTCGTGACAGACCTTCCGGAGTGAGGGCGCCAGCCGCGTGGCTGATGCGCTCGCGGACCAGCGTTCCGTGCACATCGGATGCGCCCATCGCCAGCGATACCTGGGTCAGCTGAGGGCCGATATTGATGAAGTAGGCCTTGATGTGATTGAAGTTGTCCAGCATCAGGCGGCTGATCGCGATCGTCTTGAGGTCCTCGAAGGCCGAATTGCGGCGGCGGATGCCCGCCTTGGGGCTGGCCGGCTGCATGGAGAGAGGGATGAACACGAGGAAGCCGTTCGTCTCGTCCTGCAGCTCGCGGATCGACATCATATGCTGGATGCGCTGCTCGTGGGTTTCCACGGCTCCGTACAGCATCGTCGTATGCGTCTTGATGCCGAGGTTATGCGCGGTCCGGTGGACGTCCAGATACTGGCTCACGTCCGCTTTCTCGACCCTCATCTTCTTGCGGTACTGGTCCGACAGGATTTCAGCGCCGCCCCCTGTCAGGGATTCGAGGCCGGCGTCGCGCAGCTCTCTCAGCACGCCCTCGTAGCTGAGGCCGCTGATGCGGGAGAAGAAATCGATCTCGGCCGCCGTGTACGTCTTGAGCGTCACATGCGGATATTTTTCCTTCAGCGCCTTGAGCGAATCCACATAATATTGGAAGGGAACATGGGCATTATGGCCGCCGACGATATGGAACTCCCGCACGGTTGGCGTAATATGCTGATCGACGTATTGGATCATCTCTTCCGGCGTCAGCGTATAAGCGCCTTCGTCCCCCTCATCCTTGCGGAAGCTGCAGAAGGCGCAGTGGGCTTCGCAGACGTTGGTGAAATAAAGCGTCATCGTATCGATGAAATAAACCTTCTTGCCGTTCTTGCGCAGGTTGACCTCGTTGGCCATCTGTCCGATGCTGAGCAGATCGTCGGAGCGGTACATAAAGACGCCGTCTTCAAGCGTCAGCCGCTCGCCGGCGGCTACTTTCTCGCGGATGCCTTGCATGACGGAGGCTTCCGTCGGAGTAATGATATTCATGAATGGGACCTCCTTGTCCGTTCCGGTTCCTGCGGCCCGTGCGTCACCTCGGCGGGTCCGGCCCGCTGTTGCGGGAAGCTGCAGGTCAAGCGTCCTGCTTTGTGAAAAAAAGTACTTATTCGTGCGTCGTATGCAAACAAATCGTATTCATTATAAACCTTGAGTTGTTAAGCTTCAACAGGAAAACGGCAAAAGATCAGGGATTTCAAGGGAGTTATGGAGACAGGTTGTCCGCCTTGGGCGGACGCGGTAATGAGGTAAAGCGCCCGTGGACAGCTGTTCCGTTCAGGCTCATGCCCGTCTTGATTGCCCGCGCGCCGGACGCTCGCTTGTTTCCGCTCCAGCTTGCTTGAGACCCGGATGCAATAGGAGTATACTTAAAGCAATCGCCAGCTTTGACAGGAGGATGAAACGATATGATCGAGATCAGTGAAACGGCCTCGGATAAAATAAAAGAAATGCTCGCCGCCGAAGAAGCAGCGAACCTGTTCCTGCGCGTCGGCGTCAAGGAAGGCGGCTGCAGCGGCTTCTCCTACGGCATGGGCTTCGACGACGAGCAGAAGAGCGACGACCAGGAGCTCGACGTCAACGGAGTGAAGGTCGTCGTCGACAACGACAGCGCCAAGTACCTGCGCGGCCTCGAGATCGACTGGAAGGAAGGCGCCATGGGCGGCGGCTTCACGATCCACAACCCCAACGCCACCGTTACCTGCGGCTGCGGATCAAGCTTCCGCACGGCGAGCGACGCCGGCAAGCCGAAGCCGGACGAGTGCTGATCGTAGTAACGGCGCGGTTTTTCTCCCGTTGATCTGTGCGAAGCCTTTAGCGCAGGCTCATGCGTACGCGCGTTCGGGGGATTGCGGATTGCTATCGGAAAAATGCGCGTTAACAATCCCGTTTTTTGAACGTTAACAACCCCGAAAATGGCTTCGGAGGATTGTGGATCACGACCTCGGTAACGTATTTAGTCCGCGACTAAACCGTTATTGGAGGTCGTTTTTTATGGCGTTAAACAAGCGTATGAGGCGCGTTCCTTTTAACCAGGTGAGCGCTAAGACATATCCGGAGCTTACGTTTGAGCAAGCGATTGAGCTCGTTATCAGCGCAAAAAGGGCGGAAGGACTGCGCGATCGGACGTTAAAGGATTACGCGAAGCATTACGGGTACTTCATCGACTGGCTGCGCGAAAACTACCCGGAGGCGCGCAACGTAAGCGATATAACCACGCCGCTAGTTCGCGACCATATCGCATACATGAAGCACGACAGGCAGCGTTACAGCGGTCATAAGTATATCGACGCGGAGAGCCAGCGGGTGGGGCTTTCGGACACAACGGTTAATATTCGACTACGCACGCTGAAGGCGATATTTAACCAACTTGAGCGCGACGAATTGATTGTTGAAAATCCGATGACGAAGATTAAGCAATTGCGCCAGGACGTCGACTTGACGAACTGCTTTACGGATGACGAGGTTAAGGCTATTCTCGCGCAACCGAACCAGCGTGATTTCGTAGGATTTCGGGATTATTGCGCGATAATGCTGATGTTAGACGCCGGCATTCGCATTTCGGAGTTACTCGGTCTCCGTATGCAAGACATCGATATTAAAACCCGATTTATCGCACTGAGTGGCGAAGTTAACAAGAACAGAAAGCCGCGTTTAGTTCCTATCTCAGGTTACACGGCAAAGCTACTTTTGCAGCTCCACGAAGAAAACAAGCGTCATTTTACGACCGACCGCCTATTCCTCTCTGTATATGGAGATCCGATCGGGCCAAACCACTTCAATAAACGTCTCAAGTATTACGCGGAAAAGGCAGGAATAGCGGATAAAAAGATGACCGCGCACGTCTGGCGTCATACCTGGGCGAAGGGGATGGTAACGAATGGAGCTGATCCATTTACGATTCAGAAGATGGGCGGATGGGCTGATATTCGTACGATGAGGCGTTATATCCAGATGGATACAGAAGACATGCGTCGTTCTCATGATAAGCATTCGCCGGCCGGAAATTTTGTAAGAAAACGGGTATAAAAAAGGCCCTGCTAGAGATATTTACATCTCTACAGGGCTAAAATCATATCTTATTACTTCTTTCGTAATAAGGTTAAAGACATCTAGACTAAATTTTGAATTCCTCCCTATTAGTCAATATCAACGTCATAGTCACATTTCCAATTATGAAGCTTATACATATCGATATAACTTTTTAATAGTTTTTTATCACTTGACGGAATCACGATCATATTCAACGTTACGTACACAACATTTTCATCAAAATTGTAATTTACATCAGCGACGGGATAAGAATAAGGGTCCTTGAACGCAGTATCAGACACATTTTCACCGATTCGTGGTATAAAGTTAAACTCAAACTCTTTATATACATGACGGAAGTCTCGAACAGCTTCAAGGGCAATTTGTTGGCCGAGATGAATTTTCATTTTATCCTCCTATAGACCGCTTTATTTTATTTCTCTCCAACTAGTTTAAACTCTCCGGAAGAGTCGTCGCCGATCGGATAGTTTTTGATGGTTAGTGATACCGTAGCATTGTCCCATGATGGCGCGACTGTACCGGTCGTATTGGAAACATACATTTCTTTAACTTGATTGATAATTGCCTGACTTTTTGCACGTAATTCTCTGTCCGGAAGATCGAACGCGCCTTTTCCTGTGTAATGGGCAATCATATCCGGTTGCGTATCCAAATCGATTGTAACGGCTAATTTGTCGCTATTAGCGTCCGGTATCAGAACGAGTTTATTAACCACGAAATCATCCGTTACCGCGCCGCCTTCAACATAGTGTTGAACCATCGTTAAAACCGCCAATTTACGCAGATTTTCGATATCAGTTTGCATACCCGACGTAAGGGATGCGGATGATTGAAGAGATTCAATCTTTGAACTCATTGCAGAGACATCGGACGATAATTTCGCGTTATCGTCTCGCAACGATCCAATGCTAGAGTACATCCATACTATAGCTGCTAAAGCTATCGAAGCGAGAACAGTTACCGCGATTAGAAGTACGTCCTTAAATGATATGCCCTTGCTTTGTCTGTGCTGCGCATTTTCTAACGCTAGACTTTCCCCAGTGTTGCCTTCCACTTATGACCACTCCCCCCAATAAATTTACATCGTATTATTTCGACATATAGCAGTATTTTCCTTTACCGAAGCTCCTCGATCGTCATCACTTCCGCCTTCATCCCGCCGAGCATCTCCGCCAGCCTCCGTTTACGATATTCCGAAATCGTCACGTAAAGAATCGTTGGAAACGCGCCATTCTTCTGCTGCCACCGCCCGCTATCGTGAAGCTCCCGATACTGCGCGATCTTCTTCGCATTCGCTTGCATCGGTTGTGTCCGATCGACCTCAAGGAACGTATACGCGCCCGCCACATTACGAAATAGCGCGTCGGCTACGATTTGCTTGTCGTCCCACTTCACCGCGTACTCTTCGCGCCAGGATTCCGGCCGATATGCGATATAGACTTCGTTTCTCATTACGGCGTGGCCCGTATGAAGCGTGCGTTTGCGCGTCGTTGAGCTACCGATTTCCTTCCGACCGGCAGCGTTCAGATACCATACCGTTTCCCCGTCGCGATAACTCGCTAGGTACTCGCGCATGTCGTTCAGAATACGCGTCGTATTACGGGCGCCGCCGAGATCATGGAGCCGCTGAATCTGCGACGTGGTCAGAAATCCGAAGCGGTCACAACTCGATAGAATTTCCGTCCAGCGGGTCAGCTTCGCTTGTGTCCGGCTTTGCGTCAGCATGGGGCGCGGCCTCCTCGTTAATGATGCGTGATTTCTTCGGCAGTACTGCGATAAGCTGGCGTGCGTCGGCTGCGCTCAGGTACGGCGCCTGCAACGTTTCATCTCGCGAGGTCTGGAATATCAGGCGGCCGGGAATGTCCGGAAGATCGGCGGCTCCGTCATGATCGAGGATAATCCGGCTCTGCGTACCGTCTCGCGTCCGGAATCCGACCGATGCCGCGATATTCGTCTTAATCAAGCCGTCTACAACGTCCGCTGACGGTCGCTGCGTCGCCAGTACGAGTAATACGCCGGCCGCGCGTCCCTTCGCTGATAGGCGCGTCAGAATCGCCTTTATCTCGCCCTTCAGCTTCGCGTCAGGATCGCCAGAACGCGCCTTGAAGTCCGCTAGCTCGTCAACGACAAGCAGCGTCTTGTTGCCGGTCCATGACTGCGCGCCGGCCTCCGCCATTTCCGCATAACGCCGCTGCATCTCGTTCTCGACCGCCTGAGCCGCGCTGCGTACCTCCGTCAGCGACGTAGCGAATCCGCGTACGCATTCCAACTCACGGAAGATGCCGAGCTCGACGCCGCCTTTAAGGTCGCATAGATACATGTAAGGATTAGCCCCGGTCGCCAGTGACGACAATATCGCGCGTAGAAGAACGGACTTGCCGCCGCCGCTGATTCCGCCAATGAGCAGATGCGGATAGGGGCCGCCGAAGTCGTAATAGCGGATCTCGCCGCGCTTATTTACTCCGATCGGCACGTTATAGCCGCCGCCTTTGTTTACGGACTCAAACGGGACTGTCTCCGGCATCGGTCGCGTGAATATGTCGATGATTAAGCCGTCGTTAGCGTAGCGCATCTCCACGTCTTCCGCAGGTACCCGCATAGCCTCCGCGAGAGCACGGTGCTGGTCGATAACCTTCGCGCTGCTGAGACCGACCGGAAGACCGACGAGAAGCCGCTGGCCCCACGGATACGCGATCGTCTTATTGACGGAGGGGAGAGCGAATTCGTCGCCATACGTCTGCACCAGATTCAACGATTTGCATGCAGCGAGGAAGGAGTTACTTAAAGAAAAAGAAGAAGGGAAGGAGAGATGTTTAAACAAAGACCAACATGAACCAACGACTAGCCCAATCCCAATCTCTAACATGATGGGGCCTCCTCGGTAACATAAGGTTCTTTCAGAATTTCGGAAGGGAAGTGGTCAAGCCTGGAACTGATCGCAGCGCGGCGCTGGCCATTCGTTTCATTCGTACGCGATGCGAGGGGATAACGGAGTATTGAACGGAATAGAGGCGGCCGGCTTCGAAATCCCCGACGTCGGCGACATTCGGAAGATAGCGCGGAAGGGTGGGCGGCATTAAAGCGCCAGGCTAACGCATATCGGGACCCCGCGGCCGCCGAGTTTAGAAGCTGCGATCAACTATCCGCCGACGATCCGTTTAGCTTGCGAGCTGGCCGCCCCCGTCATTCTCCGGCTTTCGCGGCATAAAATGAGCGTCATTTCAGCGCATATAAACATCCCCGCTGTCTTAACCCTCGCCGATACCTAGCGCGCCTAAATCAAGGCGTTTACATAGGCGTAAACCATGCGCTCGCGGGGCGCATTACGATATCAGCGCAATCATCGCCATTAGCAGCTCATACGCGATTGCAGCGCCTGCCGCCAGAGTGAACGCCTTTCCAAATCGTTTAGCAGCGAGAGCGCCGACCGTATTGCCTCCGGACAGTATGACTCAAAATAAAAAGACCCCGCTGCCGAGGTCTGGAATTACTCGCTATGTATCACTGTGAATAGATCGTTCGGAGTTACATCCAGGTAAACGCAAATCCGCGCGATGAGCTGAGCTGGTATACGTTTCGAATTCAGGTCGCGGCTGTTAATGAGGTCATTTATAGTAGAGCGCCGGTGGTCAACGTCTTTAGATAACTTGAGCGCGCTAATTCCCCTGGCCTTCAATATTTCGCCGAGGTTGCAGCGCAGTTCTGCCGGTTCCTGTGTCCAGTTCAATGCGTCGCCCCTCCTTTATGCCAATTATACGAAATTTATTCTCAATGTTCTATTGACCGTTTAGCGGTCATATGGTAAATTCTTCTTACAAAGTGAACGTTAAACGATCATATAGGAGGAATTGCCGTGCAAATCCGCTACGTCCGTTATCCGCAAAATGTCACACTCGTTTCCGTAATCTCCGCCACCGATCGCCCCGTCCGCTTCATTGCACAATCGCGCGCATTCTCCCGCATCACTGGCGTATCCCTAAACGCCGTCCTCGGCTGCACAACGCTCGATGCGGATCAACTCCGCCAACTCGG
>NZ_CBRA020000026.1:0-31952 GCF_000469945.2 Paenibacillus sp. P22
CACTGCCGCGCGGAGACGACCGGCCGCAGCAGCTCCGGCTGGCGCTGCTCGCCCGCCGCCATCATTTCCAGCATCCGCACCTCGTCCCGGCTATCCGGATAGCCGATCGACAGCCTCATCATGAAGCGGTCCATCTGCGCCTCCGGCAGCGGATGCGTTCCTTCGTCGTCAAGCGGATTCTGGGTGGCGATCAGCAGCCAAGGCTCCGGCAGCCGCCGGGTTGTCCCGTCCACAGTGACGCATCTCTCCTCCATCGCCTCCAGCAGCGCCGACTGCGTTCGAGGCGATGTGCGGTTGATCTCGTCGGCCAGGACGATATTGGCCATGATCGGACCTTCGCGATAGATGAACTCGCCCGCTCTGCCGTCCCATACCGAGCCTCCCGTCACATCGGCCGGCAGCAGGTCCGAAGTGAACTGGATGCGCTGGAAGCGGCCTCCCGTCAGCCGCGCGAGCGCGCGGGCCAGCAGCGTCTTGCCGACTCCCGGCACATCCTCCAGCAAAATATGGCCGCCCGCCAGCATCGCCGCGGCAGCGAGTCCGATCGTCTCCCTTTTGCCCAGCAGCACGCTCTCGGCGCGAGCCTCCAAGCGCGCGATGAGCGCCTGCTTCGGCTCCGGCAACTCCTCCGTCCCGTTCGGACGATGACCGGGCGTCTCCTGCGGCTGCGGTTCCCTGTTCAGCATTTCGATTCCTCCTGCTTTTTCCGGATTCTATGAATCTTTCATGCTATCAGTCTCTCCACCGCAAGGAAGAAATAGACCCCGAAGCCCAGGATCGCGGAATAGAACGGATCCCTCCTCTTTCTTCCTCTCAGCTTCAGCTTGCAGAACCGGGCTGGCCGACGCCGAGCTCTATCGGTTGCTGGAGTTCTAACGAAATGCAAAAAAAAGCCGGGACCGCCGCCGGTCTTGGCCTTTTTTCGGCATGGGTCGCCGAGCCGCTCGCCACGTTCCCGACCGTTTCCGCGTGAGCGATGTCCGCAATGGACTGGGTGCCGCAGCCCGAGGAATGGGCCGCCTTGCCGGCAGCGGTCGTGCCGCTCCCTTCCGCATGGGATGCTTTTCCGCTTGCCGTCGTATGGCTGCCTTCCGCCTCCGAGCAAGGCCCGGAAGGGTCCCGGCTGCAATCGGGGATGGAACGAGCCTTCTCCATCAATCCGTTTTCAAGCTCTTTTCATCCCAACGCACAGCCGGATTTCAAAAAGAAAGGAATACGGCAAATAGGCCGACCGGAAATCCGGTTGGCCTTTGCTTTTGAGATTTTAATGATGGCTTTGCGATCGTTTTTGCGATGGCATTTGCAATTTGCTTTTGCACATGGCCTCTGCTTCCGGCCTCTTGATGTCCCCTCTTTTATCAGCCTCTATCGGCATCTGCAATCCGTCTTTGCAATCAGCATCTGCTTTCCCTCTCTGTCATCTTTGCAATCAGCCTTTGCAATCCATCTTTGCAATCAACCTTTGCTTTCCCCTCTGCTGCGGCCTCTGCTATCGGCTGCTATCAGCCTCAGCCTCTGCTATAAGCCGCCGCTATCAGCCTGGCTTCTTCACTATCCTTTAAGCGGCCGCCTTGCCGGAATCCAGAGCCACGTCCGTCCACACCTCGACAAGCCCGGCCGAGCTGCTCATCTGCACGGCACGCTGTCCGAGCAGCTCCAGCAGGTCGGTCAGCGGCGCCCGCAGCGTGCCGGCCGGCTGCTGGAACACGAGCTCCCGCTGCAGGCTGCCGCTTGCGCCGCTGCCGGCGGTGATGGCGGCGGTTCCTGACGCGGAATCCCATTGCACCGAGCCTCCGAGCCCTTCGACGACGCGGCGGACCGGTACGGACAGCTTGTCTCCATGCAGCGAATAGTCGCCGTAAGCAAGCTTCAGATCTCCGAGCGGAGTATGAAGGAGAAGATCCGCATCGAGAGTGCCGTACGCCTTTCCCTTTTCCGTTTTACCGCTGCCGGCAGAATTTGCAGGAAGGCTGTGCGGCTGCGTCTGGCCGACAGGAGCTATCGCCGGCACCGAGATTTTGTCCCCGTCGTCTGCGGCCAGCCAGGACTGGCTCGCCCTCAGCTTGCCGCTCTCCGCCGCGAAGGCGGCCGCTTCGCCTGGAAGCGGCGCGGGCCGCTGCCATTTGAGCTGCTTTGCCAGCGGGAACAAAGGAACTTCGGCGGAAGGAGTGACGGCAGCGAAGCTGTAGCCCTTGTCTTTGTAGTAAGCGATAATGGCCGGAAGAGCTTTGACCGACTCGGCATGGCCGGTGCCGTCATGCAGCAGGATCGTCATCTCATGCTTCAGCGGCGCCGAAGTCGCGCCGGCGACGATTTCCTTGGCCGGCACTCCGGCCCGCTTGGAGTCGCCGCTGTCCACATTCCAGTCCACCATCTTGTAGCCCGCATTTTTCATCGCCTCGAAATAACCCGAGTCGAAGTTGCTGTACGTGCCCCCTGGAGCCCGCACCAGATCCGTCGCCACTCCCGCTTCCAGCAGCGCTTTCTCCGTCCGCACCGTCTGCTCCGCATAACCGGCGAAGCTGCCGTAAATCTCGGAGTAGACATGATCGTAGGAATGGTTGCCGATGGAATGGCCGGCCGCCTTGACCTTGCGCACCAGATCCGGACGCTCCTCGACATGGCGGCCGACCATGAAGAAGGTCGCCTTGATTCCATTTTTCTTCAATATATCCAGCACTTGAGGCGTGTAGATGCTCGGCCCGTCGTCAAAGGTCAGGTAAACGGTCGGCTTGGCGGGACGCTCCGGAGCTGCGCTCTTGCCCGTGCCTGCAGCAGAAGCCGCGGCGCTCGTCCCGGCCGTTCCGCCAGCCTCTGCCGTAGCTTCCTTGTCCGCTTCAGGCGCCGTGCCGGAATCACCCTGGCCTGCCTGAGCCGCGTCTGCTGTCCCCCCGTCCTGTCCGGCGCCGGAAGCCCGCTCCAATGCCGCGATCAGCTGCTTCTCCGTCATGCCGGACAAGGCGATGCTGTTCCATCCTGCGGCCGCTCCGCCTGAATTGCCGGACCCGGCTTGTCCCGCAGCAGCGGAGGCCGCTCCCGGCGGAAGCGCCTGGCCCGCTTGAGCGGCTGCTCCATCCGAAGCGGGCGGTACTGAAGCCGCGGCCATCGCTGCAGGCGGTTCCGCTGTCAGCGCCCTGCCTGGAGCGAGAGAAGTCCACTCGCTGCCGAATCCCGTCAATCCTGTCAGCAGCGCCGCAGCGGCTGCCATCAATCGAAGCGTACTTTTTCCCATGAATGGATGCACCCTTTCTATGAAAAACGAATCCTCTTTGCTAGATTCTATGTGAGAGGGTCCGGCTCTATGACAAGCTTGTCCCATCCATTTCCCGCCCGCTGCCGCTACTTCTTCAAGCCCGGCTTCGGCCTTCTCTGCGACCAGAACGACCCCAAAGCCTCCGGGTCGTCCGTGAGGATGCCGTCCGCCCCCGCCGCCGCCGCCTTGAGCGCCTGCCGCTTGCTGTCCACCGTCCAGATGAACGTATGCAGGCCGCTGTCGTGGATCATCTTCACCTTGAGCGGCTTGGCGAGCTGCTTGCGGATATTGGCATAATCGGCCCATTCCGCCATGGCGTGCAGCGCTGCAGGAGTCAGCTCCTTGTCTTCCGAGATCAGCACGCCCAGCGGGATCGACGGCAGCAAGGCATGGACCTGCTTGAGCGCGGGAATGTGGAACGACTGGATCATGACAGGCTCTTTCTTCCAGGGCGGGCCGTTCACCGCATCCTGCAGCCGGATTTCGCCGTTGATGCCGCAGCGTCTCATGAGTTCCGCCACCGCCTGCACGAGGCCCGGCTGCCGATCGGCATCCTTCAGCTCGATGAGCAGGCCGATGCGGTTGTAATAACGCAGCAGCACATCCTCGAGCAGCGGAATCCGCTGTCCGGCGAAGCGGGGAGAGAACCAGGCTCCGGCGTCAAGCCGCATCAGCTCATCCGCCGTGCGGAGCGAGGCCCTTCCCTTGCCGCCGGTCGTCCGTTCCAGGTTTTCGTCGTGGAGCACAAACGGGATTCCGTCTGCGGACAGCTGGACATCCAGCTCGATATAATCGGCTCCCTGGCGGACAGCCAGATCGAAAGCCGCCAGCGTGTTCTCCGGCGCATAAGCCGAAGCTCCCCTGTGCGCGAGAATGAGCGGGCGGGCCGGGGCCTCGGCTGAAGCTGTCCGGACCGGCACCTTCGCTTTGAAGGCGTCTGCGCGCGCAGGCAGCGCTTGCAAGAGAAGCAGCGCCGCGCAGAGGCCGATCCCCATTTTTGCCGCACCCGGCCCGATTCTCTTCCATCCGCTTCTCATGCCTTATCCCCCTTGGAGTTCCCTTTATGTCTACTATGTCCCAAAAAGGAGTTATTTACCACTGCAGCACAAAAGCCGCGTTTGCGGCAGACGAGATCTGCCCGCAAAAGCGGCCTTATAGATGTTCAAGAGCCGAAGCTCCGGGAATTCATTCCCTTCAGCCGGGATCCGGCGCAAGGCTTGCCAGCACGTCGGCGGCGTGTCCCTTCACCTTGACGCCCCGCCATTCCTTGACGAGACGGCCTTCCTCGTCGATGAGGAAGGTCGACCGGACCACGCCCATATATTCCCGGCCGTACAGCTTCTTGAGCTGCCAGACGCCATAGGCTTCGCAGGCGGCATGCTCCGGATCCGACAGCAGCGGGAACGGGAGCCCGTGCTTGTCCCGGAATCGGTGATGGGACTTGACGGGATCCGGGCTGATGCCGAGAATGACGGCTCTCTGGCCGTCAAAATCCGGCCAGGCATCGCGGAAATCGCAAGCCTCCTGCGTGCAGCTCGAAGTCAGATCCTTGGGATAGAAATACAGAATGACCTTTCGTCCGCGGTATTGGCTCAGGGTGACGGTCTCCTGCTCTCCTCCCGCAGCGGGCAGCGTGAAATCAGGCGCCGGCTGTCCCGGCGCTAGCGTGGCTGACATGATGGTTCCTCCTTGGCGGACTCTCGTCCCTTTGCGTGACATCCGTTCCGCTGCGGCAAGCCTGCCGCCTCATGCAAGGCGGCTCTCAAGGCTACGAGCCTGCGCCCCGGTATCTCTTGACCCCGTGGTTCCATACGGCCATGCCGATCGTCATGAAGACGATGCCGACAACCGGCGTCAGCAGCGCGAGCTGCGACAATCCGTCTCCATGGTCTCCGAGGAAATACGAAGCCGGGATGACGCCCACGAAGGCGAAAGGGATGAGCCAGGTGAGCAGAAAGCGGATGACTTTATTGTAGATATTGACAGGATAGCGTCCGTAGTTCTGGATATTGAACATCAGCGGCAGAATGCCGGTCGGCGCATCCGAGTAGAACGAGATGGCCGTCAAGGCCGTATAGATGCCTCCATACACGAGCACCGCCCCGAGCACAAGCACAATCATGACGGGAATGTCCCACCACTCCAGGGGCAAGCCCAGCTTCAGCCAGCAGGAGACCATGATGGCGATGCCCGCCAGGGAACCGATGAGCGAAGGCGGATCCATATTCTCCAGCGTCACCTGGAACCAGTTGTGGGCGGGGCGGGTCAGCACCCGGTCCATCTCGCCCTTGGTAATGTAGCGGTCGCTGAAATTCCACAGATTGAAGAACGTTCCGAAGATGCCGAACGGCACCATGAAAAACCCGTAGACGAAAATGACTTCCGCCTCGCTCCAGCCGCCGAGGGTCGGCGTATGCTGGAAGACGACTAGGATGAAGATGAGGTTGGCCGCCTGGAAGCTGAGATCCGACAGCACCTCGATCCAGAAGTCGGCCCGGTACGTCAGCTTTGTTTTGGCGTAGTTTTTGAAGTAGTCCATCAGCAGCGACAAATAGAAACGCAGCTTCATCGCTCAGCCCCCCTGTACGAACAGCCGGGTTCGCGCGGAACGCCATACGAGCGCGATCGGCAGCAGCAGAATGAGAAACCAGAGCAGCTGCAGGCCCAGGACGCCGCCGATCTCGCCGGCGGGAGTCCTGCCCGTGAACACCGAGCTGGGCAGATAGGTGATCGCCTGGAAAGGCAGCCATCTCATGGCGCCCTCCAGCCAGCCGGGAAAAAAGCTGATCGGGACGATGACGCCCGAGAACAGATCGACCGCCACCCTCTTCAGCCGCATCATGCCTTCGCTGCTTTCGACGAAGAACGCCGCCAGGCCGGTCAGGATGTTGATCTGCGAGTTGATCAGGAAGCTGAAGAACAGCATGACCAGATACACCGCCCAGATGCCGGGATCGGACGGAAGCTTCACCGGGAACAGCAGGCAGGCCAGAGCCATGCCGGGAATCATGAACAGCAGGAAGCGGAAGATGCCTTCCCCGAACCCCTGCATCATCTTGACGACCAGGTAGTTGTAGGGCCGGATCATCTGGATCGCCACGCTGCCGTCGCGGATTTCGTTGCCGATCTCCCGGTCCAGATTATTGAAATAAAAGGCCCGGGCCATCCAGGATACGGCGACGTAGGTGGTCATTTGGCTGACCGTGAATCCGCCCAGCGTTTCCTGCGCCCCGTAGATGGCCCCCCACAGGAAGTAGTAGGCCCCGATGTTAATCGCATAAATAATGATGCCGCTGTAATAGTTAACGCGGTAAGCGAGCATCATCAGGAAGCGGATCCGGATCAGGTCCAGATAGGCGCTAGCCACGGTTCACCGGCCCCTTCCCTTTCGCCCCTGCGAGGACAGGCGTTCCGGCATCGGCATCGCCCAAGGCGTCCCCGCCGTCCCGGTCGTCCGGATCCAGGGCGTCCCGCCCCGCCGGCTGCAGAGGTCCGGCCGCGGAGGCGGATGCCTCCTCCAGTTGCATGGACGGCGATCCTCCGCCCGAGGCTTCCGCATTCACGCTATCCGCGGCGGCCGGCGCATGCATCGAGCGTCCTTCGTCATCCGGGCCGGAATCGTCCGGTGTTTCTCCGGCAAGCTCCGCCGCCCTCGCCTTGCCCGGAGACTGGGCATCGCCGGACTGGTAGATTTCGCGCACGATCTCGTCGGTATTCGTCTCGATGATCTTCATGTCGCGGATTTCCAGGCCCGCGTCGCCGACGACTCGGGCGAGCGCTTCGGACACGTTGACCTCATGCGGCAGCCACATTGCGGCCGTCACATCGTTGTCCAGCCTCCACTCCACGCCTTCCAGGCCGGAGGTCAGCGCCCTCAGACGGTCCGCCTGCACCCGGGAAGCGAACTGGAACACGATCTCGCGCCCGCGGCTCCAGCGGCTCTTCAGCTCTTCCAGGCCGCCGTCATAAATAATGCGCCCGTCGTCCAGCATGATGACTCTGGAACAGAGCGCTTCGATATCCTGAAGATCATGGGTCGTAAGCAGAATGGTCGTGCCATGTTCGCGATTCATCGTTTTCAGGAAATCCCGGATTTCCGTCTTGACGACGATATCAAGCCCGATCGTAGGCTCGTCCAAGAACAGGATGGACGGATTATGCAGCAGGCTGGCGACGATCTCGCAGCGCATCCGCTGGCCGAGGCTCAGCTTGCGCACGGGACGGTTCAGCAGCTCGCCCAGCTGCAGCCGCTCCACCAGCTCATCCAGCCGCTTGCGGTAGTCCGCTTCCGGCACCCGGTACACCTTGCGCAGCAGCTGGAACGACTCGACGACGCCGATGTCCCACCATAGCTGGGATCTTTGGCCGAACACGACGCCGATCCCTCCGACAAACTTCTCTCTGTCCTTATGCGGCACGTAGCCGTTGACCCTCAAATGGCCGGATGTCGGCACGAGGATGCCGGTCAGCATCTTGATCGTGGTCGATTTCCCAGCCCCGTTCTCTCCGATATATCCGCAGATTTCCCCTTGGGGAATCTCGAAGGAGATGTCCTTCACGGCGGCTACCTCGCGGTATTCGCGTTTGAATAGATCCTTGAGGGCCCCGGACAGCCCCTCGCGGTTTTTCTGCACGCGGAATTCCTTGCGCAGATCCCGCACCTCTATAGCCGGCTTCTTGCTCATGCGTAGCTCCTCTCGTAAGGCGACTCGACATTTCCCGGGAAATTGGGAGTGATTTCCTCTCCCGCGGTTAAAACTTGCGTCCAACCGACCCCGGATTTATAATTTTATGATATGTTACGACAGCCAGGGGAAGCAAGCCGGACAGCATTCCCCAGGATCGGCCAGCAGAGCCCATAACCCGGCGGCCGGCTGCATGGCCGCCTTGCTCCAACGCGTCGGACAGGCTCCAATTGCCGCCTCGGGGTTCAATATCCCGACTTTTCTGCCGATTTGTTCCGTTAGAATCCATTTCAGCCTCAACATGCGAAGGGAGTTACACCGCCGAATGGAAAGCAGAAAAAGTCGGCAGCAGGGCTCATCCAAGCCGAAGCCGCCAAAACGAAAGCGCCGGACTTGGTTATGGGTGCTCTTCAGCGTCCTGCTTATTATGGCCGCTGCCATAGCCTATTATATTGTCGACAATGTCAGAGCGCTGGATGAGCTCCAGAAGCCGCCGGACAAGTCCAAATTTACCCAGTTCGAGAACAATGCCTCTCTGGAGCAGCCTCCCGAGTGGGAAGGCAAGGAGCGCGTGAACATCCTGTTCATGGGCGGGGACGGACGCGAGAACAAGAGCCCGAATGAACCGGCCCGCTCCGATTCCATGATGGTGCTGTCGATCGATCCCGTCACCAAGAAAGCCCATCTCTTCTCCCTGCTTCGCGACACGTACGTCAGCATTCCCGGCCACGGGAAGGGCCGCGCCAACGAAGCGATCGTGCAGGGCGGCTACAAGCTGTCGATGCAGATGATCAGCGAGCTGACAGGGCTGGAGATCCAGTATTACATCTATACGGAATTCGAAGGCTTCAAGTCGCTTGTCGACGCCATCGGCGGCATCGACATCGATGTCGAGAAGAGGATGAAATACACCGACAACGCCGACGGCAACCGCTACGACATCGACCTGCAGAAGGGCTACCAGCATCTGAACGGCGACCAGGCGCTCCAATACGTCCGGTTCCGCCACGATGCGACGAGCGACTTCACCCGCACCGAGCGCCAGCGCAAGTTCCTCAGCGCGGTCGCCGTCAAGATGCAGGATCTCGGCAACATCACCAAGCTGAGCTCGATCATCCGCAGCGTCAGCCCGTATGTCGAAACGAATCTGTCGTCGGACGACATGTTCAAGCTCGGCCAGCTCGGCTTCGGCCTCCGCAATGCGGGCACCGCCCAGCTGCCGCCGAGCGATCTGCTGGCCGACGAGAAGATCGGCGGCGCATCCGTGCTCACCGTCCGCAACGAAGCCAAGCTGCGCGACTATGTGCAGGAAGTATTGACGGAGGATGATTCCCAGCCGGATCCTGCTTCGAATGCCGGCGCGGACAATGCTTCGAATGCCGGGACAGGCAGTCCGTAGCCGCGAAGTTTGCGGCTGGCAGCCGGCCTGGATTGCCTTTAACCTGCAAGGCTGAACCAACCTTTCCTGCAAAGCTGAATCATCCTTTCCTGCAAGGCTCAATCAACCTTTGCCTGCAAGCAGGCTATCTCCGACCGACCGTCTGAACTGAAGCCTGGACCCATTAGGGCAGGACCATCCCCCGAGGATGCGTCTTGCCCTCCTTTCTTGACGGCTGCGCGGCAGGCGGCTCCCCGGCTGGAGCCGAGTGCTTCCTGCCGGCCAATGCCTGCAGCCCGCTTTCCGCCATTCTTTCGCGGCTCTGGCCGATATTTCCGAATTGCCGAGCCGCCCTTATCACTCCATTCCAACCCTTACTTTCCAGGAGGCCTATCATGTCCCTTTCAACCGATCCCTTCGCCGTCCCCGGCTCTTCCCGCGCGCGCTCCGAGGAGCTGTACGGCGAAGCTCTCCAGCATATCGTCGGCGGCGTCAACAGTCCGAGCCGCTCCTTCAAGGCGGTCGGCGGCGGCGCTCCCGTGTTCATGAAGCGTGCCGAAGGCCCTTATTTCTGGGATGTCGACGGCAATAAATATATCGATTACCTGTGTGCTTACGGTCCGATTATTACGGGCCACGCCCATCCGCATCTTACGGAAGCGATCAGCCGGGCTGCGGCCAACGGCACGCTCTACGGCACGCCGACGGAGCTTGAGATCAAGCTGGCGCGCATGCTGAAGGACGCCATTCCGTCCATGGACAAGGTCCGCTTCGTCAATTCCGGCACAGAGGCCGTCATGACGACGATCCGCGTCGCCCGGGCATACACCGGCCGCAACAAGATCATCAAGTTCGCCGGCTGTTACCACGGCCACTCCGATCTCGTGCTCGTCGCCGCCGGCTCCGGCCCGTCCACGCTCGGCATTCCGGACAGCGCGGGCATTCCGCAGAGCATCGCCAGCGAAGTCATCACGGTGCCGTTCAATGATATTCCGGCGCTGAAGGCGGCTTTGGAGCGTTGGGGCGGCGAAACGGCCGCCGTCATGGTGGAGCCGATCGTAGGCAACTTCGGCATGGTCATGCCAGAGCCCGGCTTCCTCGAGGAGCTGTGCCGCTTGACGCGCGAAGCCGGAGCTCTCGTCATCTATGACGAGGTCATTACGGCGTTCCGCTTCCACTACGGCAGCGCCCAGACGTTCGCCGCATTCCCGGATCACGCCGCCATCGAGCCGGATCTGACCGCGCTGGGCAAAATCATCGGCGGCGGGCTGCCGATCGGCGCCTACGGCGGCCGCAAAATCATCATGGAGCAGGTCGCTCCGCTCGGCCCCGCCTATCAGGCGGGCACGATGGCCGGCAATCCGGCCTCCATCGCCTCCGGCATCGCCTGCCTGGAGGTTCTGCAGGAGCCCGGCGTCTATGAGCGCATGGACCGACTCGCCGCAGGACTGGCGGACGGACTGGCCGATCTTGCGGCCCGCCACGGCATTCCGCTGACGGTCAACCGGATCCGCGGCGCTTTCTCCACCCACTTCTGCGACCATCCGGTCACCAATTACGACCAGGCGCAGGATACGGACGGCGAGCAGTTTGCCCGCTTCTTCCGCCTCATGCTGGAGCGCGGCATCTGCCTCGCGCCATCCAAGTACGAAGCCTGGTTCCTGACGACGGCGCATGCGGAAGCCGACATCGCCCGGACTCTGGAGATGGCGGCAGAATCGTTTGCAGCCATGTCCAGCTAGAAGTCCAAGCATAGCTGCCAAAAAAGAGCGGTCTCCGGAAGTCGTTTTTTGACTTCTGGGACCGCTCTTTTTATGTGGAGATCGTTTACTTGTTCTAGGGTGCTGCATAGTGTGCTTACCGAACCGGACCCAGCGCAGTCTGCCGAGTCTCGTGTCGAGAGAATGCTTAAAGCTCCGGTCCGGCTAGACAAGCTTCCCCAAAGCGCCCATAAGGCTTGTTTGGAGTCTTAAACCCTGCTTCAGGCTCAAATGCAACGCGGCATCGGCATAGAAGCTTTGAATCGGATCCATTCCAGCAGCATCTCTCCGCCTTTCGCGGATGGAAGAGAGCCGTTGAGCACGAGATCCGCTTGCCAGCGGGTCGGCTCCACGTAGCGGTCATGCCGCGGCCGCACCAGCTCCAGATACTCCCTGACCGTTTCCTCCTGCGTGTATTTGCCGCTCTTGAACTTGCCGAGCCTGCGGGCCAGCCGCTCGTCGGAAGGACAATCGACAAAAACTTTATACTCCAGCATGTCCGCCAATTCCTTGACGGCAAACAGCAAGAATCCCTCGATCAGGACGATGTCTTCTTCCTCCAGCGCCTCCCGAAGCTCCCGTCCGACCGCGTCCAGATCCAGAGCGTCCGGATGGTTGAAGTCCTCATACTCTTGGCCGCTGAGCGAGGCGATCGTCCGGGGGCGCTGATCCCTGTAGAACTTGTCCATAGGAATCACCCGGACGCGGAACTCCGCTAGATTTTCCGCCAAATAACGGCTCAAGGTCGTTTTCCCGCTGCCTGTACCTCCCGCGATGCCAACGCATAATGCCATGCTCTCTCCTCCTGCCGATTGCACTGTGACCCGCATCCATCTTGTCTTTGCTCATCCTGTCCCCGCCTGCTCTTTCCGTCGACTAATTCATTCCATTCTACATTCCGCCCCTGCAGTCCTACCCAGCTCTCCGCCGGCAGAAGATAATACGTCAGGAAACCAAGAATGCTCAGCCTCGTCTTTCCCCATCCAAGCCAGCATAGCTGCGAAGAATAGAGCTTCCGCAAGCGGCGCAACAAGCCTGTCTGCGCTCGTTCCTGCAACGTGAGGGAGCAGCCGGGATATCAAGGGAGAGGCATATCTGCCGGGCTTGCACATAGGTTACCTAGTAAGGAGGAGGAGACATGATCATACCGCTGAGCATAGCGGCCAGCGCCGCCGCTTTCGTCGTTCTGGTGTTCTTCGTCATCCGCATTCTCAATAAAGGCATGAGCACTCTCGGCGAGACCAACCGCACCCTCTCGGAAGTCCGCAACGCCATTCACGGGCTGACCGACGAATCCAAGAAGCTGATTCATACCGCCAACCTGATCACGGCCGACGTCAAAGGCAAAATCCGTACGGTAGAACCGATCTTCGAATCCGCGCATGACGTCGGAGAAGCGCTTCACAGCGTAACGAGAACCGTCAAGCAAGCAGCCGCCGCAATCGGGGACGTGCTCCACCCCGCGCCGGAGACGGAAGCGCCGAAGAAAAAAGCGATTCAAATCAACTTGAAGTAAAGGGGAGATCCGGTATGCCCACGCTTCTAATTCAGCTGTCCTATCTGGTCATATTCATCTGGGCCGTCATCAGCCTCGTCCAGGATCTGCAGCTGCCGCGCAAAGCCTGGCTTCCCATCCTGCTCCATCTCGCGGTAGCCATCATCACCTTGAACTGGTTTCTCCACTCCATCAACTATTCGTTTTAGCAGGCAGAACATCTATGCCTTTAATCGTTCACTGGCATACAGCAAAAGGTCTGGGACGCTGTCGTCCCAGACCTTTTTGCCCTGCGGCGGCTGACTGGAAAAGGATGGGGCAAATGACTATACGCCCGCCTAATACCGGTCCGCAATCGCCCCGAATACGGCAGCTTTCAAATAAGGCTTACCGTTCAGCGCCTTTAGATTCTCTGCCGTGCCCGTCACGACGACACCCCAAATGCGCACATCGCTCGTCAGGGGAGCAGGCTTGTCCTTGCGCAAATAATCGTAAATCCGCTTGTACTCGCCCTCATACTTCCCCTTCTGGCTGAGACCGGCTTGAATCAGCTTCAGGAAATCCTCTTCTGCCGCCGTATTCGTCGCGGTATCGGGGTGCATGCCAAAGCCATACACGCCCGCTTCGCTGTCCGGAAACGGGCTGACCGAGCTCCCATCCGGCATTTTTTTCGCTTCATACGGGTAGCGGTTGGAGTAGGTGTCCACCCAATACCATACGGGATGGGCATCGGGAGGCAGCATGGCCCCGATTTCCTTGACCGTGTAGGCTTTGTCGAATGAAACGGCAAGCTCGACCAGCTTGTCCGGATCCATGGCCTCCAGCTGAGGGAGCTCGTTCAGCGTCCGCGGGTAGGAAATGTCAGGGAGATAGAAGAGCATCTCGCGCTCACCCGTATTCGGATTGTAAGGACGCATGTAGTCCAGCTTCTCTTCCTTCATGAATGCATCCGGCAGGCCCAGATTGTATCCTCCCGCCGGCTTGGAGAAATGGCCGAGTACATTGTATTCATAGGGCTCGGCGCCTTGGACGACCGGCACGCCCTCGATCAGCTTGTAGGTCTGGATGTCCAGCTTCCCTGTAAGCAGGCCGAAATCCGCCCGGTAGCCCCCTTCGTACGAGTTCGGTCCGCTGATCTGCTTGAACAGGGAAATATCGCGCAGCGCGTTATCCGAGCTCTTGTAAAGCAGCTGCAGATTGGCAATGAGCGCTCCCCCCAGTACGAGGACAGCGGCAGAGGCGGAGATGACCGCGCTGCGAAGCAGCGATTTCCTTTTCGCCTTGCGCACAAGTCCTGAAAGGTCTCCATCCGCTCTCCATCCGTCATTCTCCTGCCCCATCCCGCCGTGGTCAGACTCCATTTCACGATCGTTCTTCTTTTCCTCCGTCATCGTTCATCCCTCCGTAACCCTTTTGGAATTGCTTTCGCGCCCGGAACAGATAGGTTTTCACCTTCTCCGCTCGAATGCCGAGCAGACCCGCGATTTCCTGATAGCTCAGGTCCAGCTCATACTTCATGATCAGCAGCTGCTTGTAAACCGGATTCAGCCGGTCCAGCACGCGCTCGATCTCTTCCCGCTTTTCTTTCCGCAGCATGCTCAGTTCCGGGTCTCCTCCGGCATCATCCGCCGGGCTTTCCTCATAAGGAACCAGAATGCGCTTCTGCCTGCGGCATATGTCGTAATAATGATTCAAGGCGACCTTGTACAGCCAAGCTGAAAACTTGTCCGGATGGATGGCGTCCATATGGACAAGTCCCTTGTAGACGGTTTCCTGAACGATATCCTCCGCGAGCGTCCGTTCGGCGCCAAGACGGATCAAATACCCTTGGATTTGCCTTGCCTTCCTGCTAAGCGCTTCGCGCATCCTCTGCTCCACCATGCGCCTCCCTTCCTTGCCCTATAACGGATCTCCCTGCCCGCTTGTATACAACGCCGCCTTCGGTCCGGCATTTTTTCTTCCTTGGCGGCGGCAAAGGAAAAGGCAAAAGGCGCAGGGCAGCTTGGCTGCCTTGCGCCTCGGGCTTCTTATCGAAGGAATTGAATAAGACCGGAGATTCATGCTTCCGGCTCCAAGTTATCCGGCCCGTCCGTTTTCCAGCAGGCCGTACTTTTGCTTCACCCGGCCCAATATGTTCAGCCAGATGCCGGAAAACAGCGTCAGAAAGAACACGTTGGAGAGCGCATGGGCGAGATCGAAATAAAAGCTGGCCGCATAAACCGACGCGAAAGCCGGCCAGCTCAGCCGGTCGTAAAATCCGAGCAGGGACCATAGATTCATGATCCAGCCGAACAGAAAGCCCCAGCCGAAGCCGAACGCCGCGCGGCCCCAGCGGCTTGCCATGAAGCGGGTATGCCTCAGCAGTCCCGCTGTGAAGCCGATCATGCCCCAGCTGAACATCTGCCACGGCGTCCATGGGCCCTGGCCGAGCATCAGGTTGGAGGCGACCGCAGCGATGCTTCCGACCAGGAAGCCCGTCTCCGCTCCAAAAACGAGCGCTGCCATGATGACGACGAACGAAACGGGCTGCACGCTCGGCAGCGCCGCGAACGGCACGCGGCTCACCGCAGCGATGGCTCCAAGCATGGCGACCAGCAGCAGCTCCTCGGCCCGCAGCCGCCGGCGCTCGAAGCGGATGAAGAACGGCAGCATGACCAGCCCGATCATGAGGAGGCTGAGCGGCAGATAGAGCTCCCTCCTCCACAGCACGAGCACGAGAAGCGCGGCGATTCCGCCGAAGCTGAGAACGTACAGTCCCTTGCGCAGAGATTCGCTCATAACGGCACGTCCTCCAGGACGACGGCTTCCGGATAGAGGTTGCCGGCCGCCCGCTGCACGGCAGTCGTATAGAAGTAATTCTCCCGCATGAAGGAACGGGTATCCTCGGCCGCCGCCATGCGGCCGTCGAACAGCAGTCCGCAGCGGTCCGCATGGGAGGCGGCGAATTCGACATCATGGCTGACCATCAGAATGGTCGTCCCCCGCCTCCGAAGATCGGCAAGCAGCTCGGCAAGCTTTCCCTTGAAGAGCGGATCCAGCCCTTTGGTCGGCTCGTCGAGCAGCAGCAGGCGCGGATTGCCGAGCAGCACGATGAGCAGGGCCAGCTTCTGCTGCTGGCCGCCGCTGAGATCGAACGGATGGCGGGACTCCAGCCCCTCCAGCCCGAACCGCTCCAGCAGCTCCTGGAGACGGCTTTCCCGCTTTTCCAGGCCGAGCCGCTCCAGCCTGTCGTCCAGCTGCGCCCCGACCGTATCGCGCGTGAAGTACAGCAGCGGATTTTGAGCGACATAGCCGACCGAGCCCGCGCGGCGTTTCTTGAGCAGGCTCACGCCTTCCAGGAACAGGCTGCCCCGCAGCGGCTTGATCGCCCCCGCGATGACCTGCAGCAGCGTCGACTTGCCGCTGCCGTTGCTGCCGAACAGGGCGAACAGCTCGCCTTCGCGAATGTCCAGATCAAGCCCTCCGAGCACCATGGGGGCATCCTTCTCATAAGCGAAATAAAGTCCTTTGCCCGTCAGCAGCGGCTTGCCGGGCGGCGCGGCAGCCGATGCCGGCTTTCCTTCCGCCATGAACGTTTCGCCATGCTGACCGTCAGCCCCGTTAAGCTTGCCTGTCCGCGCCTGCAGCCATCGCTTGCCGTCCCTGACCGTCAGCGGCACCGCTCCTTCTTCTCCGAATCCTCCGCCCTGCAAATAGAGCCGGGTCGCCGAAGGCAGGAAGGCCGCATCGTCCCTGCTGCCGGAACGGCCGATCTGCCGGGCGGCCTCGCTGGGAGAGCCCGCGTAGGCGATGCGTCCTTCCCTCAGGACGAGAGCCTTCGTGACGAGCGGGAACAGATCCTCGAGCCGATGCTCGCTGATGATGACCGTAATCGACATTTCTTCGTTGATGCGGGCCAGCAGACCGATGAATTCCCTCGCCGCGATGGGATCCAGCTGCGCTGTCGGCTCGTCGAGCAGCAGCGCCTTCGGACGCAGCGACATGACCGATGCCAGGCTGAGCAGCTGCTTCTGGCCGCCTGACAGCTCATGGACTTGCCGATGCAGCCATTCCTCCATGCCGAAGAACGGCACGAGCTCGCCGATCCGGCGCTGAATCTGGTCGGACGGATAGCCGAGATTCTCCATGGCGAAGACAAGCTCCTGCCAGACCGTGTTCATGACGATCTGGCTGTCGGGATGCTGGAACACCATGCCGATCTCTTCCACAGACCTCCGCGCCGGCAGCTCCTCGATCGAGGCTCCGTCATAACGGATGCTTCCTTCCCGCTTGCCGGCCGGCCGCACCTCGTTTTTCAGCTGGCGCAGCAGCGTCGTCTTGCCGCAGCCGGACGGGCCGCATAGGAGGACGAAATCGCCATCGTCGATATCGACTGAAATACCGTCCAATATCGGGGCGTCGGAGCCCGCATACCGGAAGCTTACATTCTGGATCTGATAATGCGCCAATGCAGACGCTCCTTTCCGTTCATAACCGGCGGAATCGCCAGAAAGACCGCATAACAGCCCAAATGGACCCATGCCGAGAGCGATCCGTCCAGCGGCTGAAGCCTGGGAAACACTTCGTAGTCGTGGACGCCGTACAGCCGTCCGATGACGATCTGGCTCCCAAGGAGCACGATCAGCCATAGGCAGGCCCAATCCCTCGCTTCCATCCGGTACCGGACGGCGCTGCTCCGCTTGCCGCTCCCGTAGCCGCGCGAGCGCATCGAAGCGGCGGATTGCATCGACTCCTCCAGCGACCAGGCGACGAGGGTGTGCATCGTCTCCATCCCTTCCCGCATGAGCAGCTTCTTGCGCATGCCGGGGTAGATGTAGCCGAATGCCCGCTGAACCGTCATGATCTGCTTCAGCCTGCGCGTCAGCAGCGGAATGAAGCGCAGCGTCACGGTGATGGCGAACGCCGTTTGGGGCGCGATCGGAGCGGCCAGCAGCAGGAATTTATCCGAGGTGATGACCAGGCTGTACGCAGCGAAGGCGAGCAGGACATTGACCAGGGAGAGGGCGAACAAGGCCCCGTAGACGACGGATTCCTGCGTGACCGGCCGGTCGCGGAAGTAGAACAGGATCGTCGCTCCCCTGCTGGAGAACAGCGGATTGGTTATGAAGATGAATAAAGCCAGAACGGCATACAGCTTCAAGCCGCGCCGCATCGTCCTTCCTCCGTCGAGACTCAGATGGAGCGCGACGAGCGCCAGCAGCGTCAATCCCGACATGACGGGATCGGTGAACATCATGCAGGAGACGAGCAGCACCAGAAAATAAAGCATGCCTACGGCGGGATGGAGGCCGTTGAACCCAAGTCCTCTACTCATCGGAGCCCTTCCCGCCGCCGTCGCCCTCCGAGGCTCCGACATCCTTGCCGTAATCGGTCGTGTACACCCAGCGGATCTCGTCGCCCGGCTTGATCTTCGACGCGCCGGCGCTGCGGCTGGAGAAGGTGCCGTTCACGCTGAACAGCCAGCCGCTGCCCGCTCCCTCGTCGAATTCATACAGATTGCCGATTCCGCTTACATAGGCGGCCGCTCCCTTGCCGCTGTAATCGACGACCATCTTCCGGCTCCGCGCGGCCTTCTTCAGCACATCCAGCACCGTATCGCCTTCCTCGGCCTCGACCCGGGTCGCCTTGAGAATGACGCCCGTCTTGGCCGAGCCGGTTACCGATATCGTGACGGCCTGAGCCTGCGGCGGCTTGGCCGCCGGCGCGGAAGGCTTCGGCTTGGGCGCAGGCGATGCCGCGGGAGCTGTAGGCTTGGGCGCAGACGATGGTTCACCGGCGGGAGGCTTCGTTGCGCCTGTACCGGCTGCATTTGCGCCAGAGACCGGCGGCTTGGCCGTGCCGGCTGCGGTTCCGCCAGACGTCTGGGGATCAGGCGGCTCTGACGGCGCCGGGGAACCGTCTCCTCCCTGTCCCGCTGAACCGTCCTTGATCGGCGGCGTAGACGCTTCCGCTCCTGCGGCTGCTGCGCCGGCGCCGGCAGCGGCCAGGCCGGCATATCGAAGGGCGCCAAAGCCCCTTTGCAGAGCCTCTCCTCCTATATAAGCCGGACTTCGGCGGCTGAACATGCCCGCCTAAGGTCCAGAGCATCCTCAACCTCCAGACGCTTATGCTCCGGTCGCAGCCATGCTATCCTGAGGCTCAGCCAACAAAAAAGCGAGGGGGGCGGACGGATGGGCGGCCAAGAAGAGCGAAAGCCGAGAAATGTGTACATTCTGCTTACGGACACGGGCACTCTGTTTACGAAGCTGATCAAAAGCTTTACCGGAGCGCCTTACAATCACGCGTCGCTGGCGCTTGATCTGGATCTGCATCGGGCGTACAGCTTTGGACGCAAGAGCCTGTCGAACCCCCTCGCTGCCGGATTTGTGGAAGAGGATATATATGGCGGCATATTCCGCCGACACCCCGATACAAGATGCGTGCTGCTTCGTCTGAGCGCGACCGAGGAGCAGTACAAGCATGCAGGCACGGTGCTTGAAGGCTTTGGAAGGGCCGGAGAGCGATGCAAATACAACCTGATCGGACTGCTTGGAATCGCCTTGAATATTCGGATCGAGCCCCGCGACCGTTACTTCTGCTCGCAGTTCGTGGCCGAGGCGTTGGAACGGAGCGGATTCGGTCTGTTCGAAAAGCCGCCAGCGCTGGTAGCCCCGCATGATTTCCTCCTTCATCCCGGACTCGATAAAATTTTTGAAGGGCCCCTATATGAGTATCCTTTTCTGGACCGCGAGCTCCTGCCGGATTCGGCGGCGGAAGCCGAACATGCTATACTGATGGCAACAGAATCAGGCTGAAGGCGGTGCGGAAACGATGGAGCAGCAAGGCAAGCAGGACGAGCAGGGAACGATCGAGACAGAGGAAAGGATAGAGACGCAAGAAACGAAGGGAAACAGGGAGACGCAGCAAACGGATGCGGCACAGCAGTTGCAGCATTCACAGGAAGTGAAGGATACGCAGGTAGAGCAGCAGATTGCGAAGTGGATGGTCGGGGAGATCGAGAATCGCGGCATGCTTCGCCAGGAAGAAGCTGTTGCCCATGTGCGCGAGCAGTTCGGGGAGCAGTATGTGTTCACCAACGAGCAGGGTCATGCTTCGCTGGAGAAGGAAGTGAAGAAGGCCTTCCGCAAGCTGCACCGGGGCAGAGTCGCCTGGGACCGGGACGGATTTTTCTGGGCGTGGACGTAAGCTCGTTGCATGCCCCCGAGACCCTTTATATTTAGCATCGGCAGAGGCGCCTTACCGGATTTTCCTGTGATGGAGACGGAGAGGTGTTCTTTTTTTTGCCTCCGGGTAACCTTCGGCCGCTTCGATGGCACTTAAGGAGAGCATGGAGACGAAGGGGGAACGGCAATCTTGGAACAATCGGATTTTGAGCCGCTTGTCCGGAAGTTCACGCCGATGGCGATGGCCATCGCGAGGGAGAAGCTGATGGACTCCGGCGACGCCGAGGACGCCGTGCAGGAGGCTTTCACGCAGGCGTACCTGCACAGGCATTCTCTCCAGGACCCAGGGGCGTTTCCCGGCTGGTTCCGGCGGATCGTGGAGCGTCAGTGCTACCGGATGACCCGGCGCCGCAAGCTGCCCTCGGCCCCTTATGACGACGGCTTCCTGGCGGCGTTCGGGGAGTCGCTGGAAGAACAGGTGGAGAGGCGCCTGGAGGCAGAGGAGCTCCGTCAATCGCTGGCCTCTCTCCCCGCGAAGCAGCGGACTGCCGCCGAGCTGTATTACTGGCGAGGGTATTCGCTCGGAGAGATGTCGGCCTTCCTCGGCGTGTCTCCGTCAACGCTCAAGAAGAGGCTGCACGATGCCCGCCGTTCCCTCAGGCGCGCCATGCCGGTAGCCGATGCCGCTGCCATGCTGAAGGAACTATATGAAGGAGGAGACGACATGCTTCATATCACGAACGGAGACTGCGCCGCGCAGAAGCTGCGGGAGTCCGGCATCGGCGGCGAGATCGTCGCTTGGCGGGAAGCGTACAACCACGGCCCTGTCTTCGCAGACGGCGCAGATAAGGACGGCAGGGAGATTCGCGCGCACTATCTGGAGCAGACGCTGGGAGTGCCGCGTGAGGAATATCTGTCTGCCTGCGAGGCTCAGGAAGCCAAGCTGGGAGAGCTGGAGCGCTTCGGCGAGGTCGTGCTCTGGTTCGAGCATGATCTGTACGACCAGAGCATGCTTGCCTATCTGCTGCATGAGCTTGCCCGGCGCAAGCCGGAATCGGTCAGGCTCAGCCTGCTCTGCATCGGGGAGTATCCGGGCGTGGAGCCCTTCATCGGACTCGGCCAGCTCTCGGGCAGGCAGCTGGGAGCATTGTCCGGCACTTGGCAGCCGATCGGGAAAGAGCAGCTTGAGCTTGGGAGCGGCTTATGGGAGGCGTATGCGTCCGCAGATCCGATGAGGCTGCAGCGGCTGCTGGACGGCGATACGTCCGCTCTTCCGCTGGCCCACGATGCGTTCCGGGCCCATCTGGCGCGCTTCCCTTCCTCCCGGGACGGGCTTGGCAGCGCAGAGCGCGCGATTCTGGAGCTGGCAAGGGAGGGAAATCTCGCGGCGGATGGGATGTTCCGCATATTCACCGTGAAGATGCAGCTGCTCGGCATGGGCGATCTGCAATTCCGCCATATCCTGAACGGGCTGGCGGAGCAGCCGGAGCCTCTGCTTGCCTGGATGGACGGCGACTGTGATTCACCGTCTGACCGTGCGGTATTCCGGGAGGGGACGCTCGCATTGACGGCATTCGGGCGACGGGTGCTGGACGGCGCGGCCAACCGCGGCGAAGGCGGA
The DNA here is from genome assembly GCF_000469945.2 of Paenibacillus sp. P22. NCBI lineage: Bacteria > Bacillati > Bacillota > Bacilli > Caryophanales > Paenibacillaceae > Paenibacillus > Paenibacillus sp. P22. Next base: position 21,356 of record NZ_CBRA020000026.1, read on the forward strand.
GAGTGGGACGACTGGTACGGAGGCGCGCATGTTGCGGGCAGCCGCCCGGCTTGGCTCTGGGACGGACAGACGGGGCGGCTGGAGGAGAATTCGGCCGTTTCGGGCAAGGATTGATACAGACTTGTTGCGTGACAATTCTGCCTATGGTAGTATAGGCGTAATATCTACTCGGATGAATTCGCATAGCTGAACAGTTACTTGAGCGTACCGAAAGGCCTGCCGTAACCCGCTTCGCTTATGTCGTATCTTCACCAGGGTAACCAGGGCAGGAGGTGTCAACATGCAAAGAGGAACTGTGAAATGGTTCAACGCCGAGAAAGGCTACGGCTTTATCGAGGTTGAAGGTGGCGGCGACGTATTCGTCCACTTCTCCGCAATCACGGGCGAAGGCTTCAAAACGCTTGACGAAGGTCAAAGCGTGGAGTTCAACGTCGTAGAAGGCAGCCGCGGACCGCAGGCTGAAAACGTAGTTAAGCTGTAAGCTTGATTGCGAAGAGAACCGGGATCTTGGGATCCCGGTTTTTTTGTTTTGAGCAAGGGATGGATATGAACCCAATCCTGCCTATTGATTCAAAGACAGCAGCATCACTTATTCCCTTTTTGGACATGGATCGGAGGCCGCGGTTATGGCCGGAATCGGAAAAGGAAACCTAAGATAGGGTTGTCGATTTCTCTCGAATGCGGTAGAAAACGACAACAATAGGGGATATCAGGTAGAAAAAATGGCCTGTTGTTGGTAAAATTGCCCTGACTAATGAATAGACAGGGGGAAATCGCTTGCGAGCATGGCGTGCTTTACTCCTTTTGGCCATCGCCTCGGCCATCCTGCTGGCCGCCTGCGAGGCCTCGGGGGAGCGGCCGCCTCAGGAGCGGATCGTCAAGCTGCTGACGGCGAAGAAGATGGAGGGCAGGCTGGCGGGGACGGCCGGCAACGAAGAGGCTGTCCAAGCGATCGGAGAGGAATTTGCCCGTATCGGCCTGGAGAAATACAGCGGAGACGACTACCCGGTCCTATTTCCGTACCGATCGGCAGAACGCAGGGAGATCGGCCTGAAGGTGACGATGAAGGACGGCAGCGTCAAGGAGCTGGTGTATGGTAAGCATTTCCGGGAACGCGTAATCCGGATGGATCTCGACGCTACGGCCGAGCTGAAGCTGGGCGAGGATTCCATCGGCTCGCTGACGGCCGGTACCGCATTCGTGGCGGCATCGGAGGAGGAGCTCGATCGGGCGCAGAAGGGGAGCACTCGGTTCATCCTGGCCCGCACCGACATGCTCAAGCAATATCCCGCCCGGCGGAATCTTAATGTGCCCGTCGTGGATATCAATGACGATACATATATCTTTCTGAAGAAGAAGCAGGAGGGAATTGAAAGCATCTCTCTGCGAATGAAGTATGAGGACAAGGAAGAGGCGAAGGCCGCCAGCGTCATCGGCAAAATCTCAGGCACGTCTGCAAGCGGACCGGATCACCATGTCCTCGTCCTTTCGGCGCCTCTCGATTCCCTGGGCTCGGACGCCGGGCAGATCTATGAGGGCGCTTCCCGGGCCGCGGCTGTCAGCGTGCTCGCGGGGCTGGCGGAATCGCTGAAGGCCCTTTCGGAAGAGAGGCCGTTTTATTCCGACATCGTCTTTTGCGCCTTCAATGGGAGGGAAAACGGGCTTCAGGGAAGCCAGGCTCTCGTCGATTCCCTCTATGATTCCAATGTACACCTTTCTGCGGTCAGCTTGGATGCGGTGGGGGTCAAAGGCGGCAAGCTCAACTTGCTAACCGACAACACGAAGAATCGTTTTGTAACCTCACTGGCGGATGTATTGAAGCAGGACGGCTTCAATGCGGATATACGCCACAACTTTGACGGCGATCATGCTTCCTTCGGCTATTATTCGCTCCCTGCGGTGTCGTTCGGGCTGGAGGAGCCGAACAGCGTGCGGACGGTCCGGGACCGGGCAGAGAATCTTGATTACGGGGAGCTGTCGCGAATTTCCGGCATCATTCTCGACTTTGTCCAAAAGCAGGACGAAGAGGCGAAGCTGGAGCATAACCACGCGGAGCTATATCCGTTCGGCCGGGAGAAATCGATGTATGAATACCAGGACGTCAAGCAGCAGCTGGTGCAAAGAGAGATGGCCAAACTGGCGTTCAAGCAGTACGAGCTGTTCGAGAATAAAGAGCAGAACATTCGGGAGCTGGTCTCGAACCCGTATCAAAACATGGATAAAGTGGAGTTCCAGAATCGATATCCGGGTTATTCTCTCCCGCAGAGCGTGGGGCGCTATTCTCTCCGGAGCGTGATTGCCATCGTGGACGAAAAAGCTTTCGGAGCGGGCAATCTGGATGATCTGGAGCCGAATCGGATTTATACGTCGGACAAGACAGTTGAAAAAAAGGATATCAATGAATTGAGTCTCAGCTACGAAGGGGAGAATGGTTCGGTTCTGTTTTTATCCGTGCTGAACGGAGAGGGAAGCTCGTCCATGCAGAATTCCGATACAATTCCATCTCGAGAGGTTCTGAAAAACGGATTGGAATTCACGGTCTATGATCGCGCCGGAACGGCTTTTTCGGTGCTGTACCCGTTCAACTCCGGAGGGAAGGACTACAAAGCCAGCCTGGTTGCCTATGTAATGACGGATACGGGGATGTCTCCAAAATGGGAGCTTGACGATGCGGAGACGGCCGCGCTGCTGAAGGGAATCGACTGGAAGGGCCTGACTTGAGTCAAGAGAACTGCATGGGAGAGCCGACGCCGGCGCTGAGGATAACGGATGCCCTGCTCAGGGAATAGAGATTGGCGCAGATTCCCCCAGGGCATATTAGGCAGCCATTTTTTAAATAGCAGGAACGTCCATACACAAAAAAGACCCTGGAGAGAGCAGTTCTCCAGGGTCTGTTTGGGTATTTTAGGAACCGCCGCGACGGCTGCCTCCTGCCTTCGTCCGTCAACGAACGTCGGTTGCGGCAAGCAAGGGATAATGGGTGCCGAGCAGCCAAGCCAGCAGCCAGAGGGCGGCGATGGAGACCGCATACAGGGCATCGATGCGCGACCAGCCATAGACGTAATAGTACGTGCGCTTGCCGCTGCCGCTGCGGAAGCGCCTCGCCTCCATGGCGGCGGCCATCCGGTGGGCGCGCCGGATGCTCTGGGCCAGCAGCGGCAGGGCATACATCCGCAGGCGGCCGTAGATTCCTTTGCGTCCGGGGCCGGCTCCCCGGATCTGGAGCGCTTGGCGGAGCGTGAAGAATTCATCCGCCAGCAGCGGAACCATATTGAGGGCGGCCAGGAAGCTGTAGGCGTACTTGGACGGCATCCGGAGCTGCTGCATGAGCGAGTAGAACAAGGCGACCGGACGGGTCGTAAGCGCGAAGGCGAGTCCGACCGCCGCGACCTGGAGCGAGCGGAGCCCCAGATGCAGCCCGCGATAGAAGCTTTCCTCCGTGATCCGGATCAGGCCGAGCTCGAACCAGAGCGTAGCGCCGGTCCCGAACATGATCATGCCGGAGGCTGACGAGATGAAGACAAGCAGGAACGGGGAAGCGTACAGCAGCACGCGCAGAGGCGGATGTCCGGTTGCAAGCAGCGGCAGCAGGGATGCGGCTGCGAGCAGGGCCATGACATTGGGGTTGTGGACGAACAGGGCGGCGACGAACAGCAGCACGGACACCGCTAGCTTCAGCGTCGGGTTGACGCGATGCAGCCAGGTTTCGCGATGGGAAAAGGTCAGATGCATGCCGTGCCGCCGCTCCTTTCCGCAACAAGCCCGCCGTCGACTAGCCACTGCCGGGTCGCGAAGCGCCGGACCAGCTCCGGGTCGTGGGTGATCATGAGAATGGCGCAGCCGCCCGAGCGAAGCCGTTCCAACTGCTCCATCATCCGCACCGTGCCGCTCGCGTCGAGGCCGAAGGTCGGCTCATCCAGCAGCAGCAGGCGCTGGCCGCCGACCATGGCCGTTGCGACGCTGAGCCTGCGCTTCTGTCCCATCGACAGCTGATAGGGATGGCGGCCGCCGAGGCCGTCGAGCGCGTAGTTCTCCATGAGCGTCCTTGCCCGGCTGCTGCGCTCCGGTTCCCGCAGCGATCGCGGCAAGGAGTAGGCGAGCTCGTCGAGGACGGAGTCCGTCACGAGCTGGAACTCGGGATTTTGGAAGCTCAGCGCGGCATGCTTGGCCATATCCCCGGGCTTTTTCAGGCTTTGGACCGGAATGCCGGGAATGTACAGGCTTCCCTTGGTCTTGATCAGCTTCATGATGGCGAGCAGCAGCGTGCTCTTGCCGGCTCCGTTGACGCCGGTGACGGCGATCCAGTCGCCGGCGTTCACTGCGAGCGGGCCGGTCCGCACCTTGGGCCGGCCGCCCCGCCATCCTTCCAGACCGTCCAGCTCGAGCAGCAGCTCGGCGGAACGGACGCCAGACGACGGAGCGGTCGCTGCGGGGCGGATGGCGGCATTCCGATCGTAGTCCTCCCAGAAGCCGGGGTACCAGATGCCGTATTCCCGCAGCAGCTCCCGGTGCTCCCGGAACACGAGGCGAGGAGAGCCGTCGGCCTGGATGCTTCCGTCGGGTCCGAATACAATGACCCGGTCCATATCTTCCGCGATGCCGGCAATCTTGTGCTCGACGATGATGACGGTCCGCCCGCCCCAGACGGAGCGGAGCGAGCTCCATACCTGCCGCGTGCCCTCCTCGTCCAGGAGGGCGGTAGGCTCGTCGAGCAGCAGAGCATCGGGCTCCATGGCGATCATGGCCGCGATGGCAAGCCGCTGCTTCATTCCTTGGGACATGCCGGCTACCGGGAAATGGGGGTCTGCCAGGCACAGGCCGACAGCCTCGAGACAGCGAGAGATGCGGGCCGGCATTTCCTCGCGCGCAATGCCCGCGTTCTCCAGCGCGAAGGCGATTTCTTCGTCGGCATACGGCATGCAGAACTGGGAATCCGGATCCTGGAACACATAGCCCGGCCGGGCGGGAACAAGGCAGCAGTCCGCCTTCATCGGGATGCGGATGGCCGCCGGCACCAGGCCGCCGAGCACCTGCAGCAGCGTCGACTTCCCGCAGCCGCTCGGTCCGAGCAGCAGCACCTTCTGGCCGCGTTCGATGGTCAGGCTCAGCCCTTTGAAGAGGAGCGGAGTGTCTTCTCCGGGATATCGGAGCCGCAGGTTCTCTACGCGCGCCGCAGGCCCGGCATGTTGGACGGGCGGCATCGGCCGTTTCGCTGCAGGCACAGCCTCGTCGGCATGACGCTGCCGTTCGGTGCCGGTTCCGGAGGCATTCATAGAGGGCAAGCGGCCGCTCCCGATGGCGGGAGCGAGAGCTGCAAGCGGCGTCGAAGCCGCGCCGATCTCCCCGCCGTTCGTCGGAGTGTGGCTGCGAATGCAGCCTTTTAGGATGACGTCTGCAGCTTTCATCGCCTTATCCGAGAGCCTCGTAATCCTTGGCCGATGCCGGGCGGATGAGGCTCAGCACGCCGGTGCGCTCCAGCGCCTTGGCCAGCGCCCAGGCGAACAGGCCGGCGATGACGACGCTGCCGAGCAGACGCATGGAGACGAACAAGGTGTAGTTCCAGGCGGTCATTTTATCGATGTAGCTGTAATGCGCGTCGATGAAGATGGAGACGACGGCGGAGCCCAGGGACGCAAGGACCGTCACGATCGCACCTGCCTTCCGGTACAGGAAGGCGGCGAAGATGATTTCGGCTCCGAGACCCTGCAGCACTCCATAGACAAGCGTCGAGGCTCCCCACGATCCGCCCATGAACGCTTCCAGCGCGGCCGCGGCCGTCTCGGCGAGCAGCGCGGCCCCGGGCTTGCGGATCAGGAGGAAGGCGAAGGTGCCGGCCATGAACCACATGCCGTAGCTGAGCTGCTCCGCATGAAGGCCGAGCGGCTTGAGAATGTCGTACATCGGATTCCAGATGCGGTAGATGATGCCGAAAACGACGGCTACGACAAGCGTGACGAGAATGTCGGCGAGCGTCAGTCCTTTTGGACGGTCGGCATTGGGCATGGCGGTGGACATAAGAAATCAGACTCCCTCTCAAGGAAAATTGGAATGTTCCCCACAGATGGCTGCTGACCCGGCCCGACCTCCTCCGGGGGCATAGGAAAAGCCCGCCGGAAGCCGGCGGGCAGAGGGAATAAAGGCATATCCGCGCAGGATGGGCGCAAGCCCGGCGGCGCGGTGCATTCTCTCTACGCTGGCATTACCCAGATCAGATCAATGGTCAGCGGCATACGGCCGCAGTCTCAGCCCGACTTCATCGAGCCCCCATGCATGCTATGGAAATTGTCCTTACTATAACGTGAAAATCGGGAAGCGGCAAGAGGGATTATGGCCGGCGGTCAGCGGGGAGCGATATTTTCCGCGAGCAGCTCGCCCATCGGCGACCAGTCCGGCTCCGGGGGGCGGGTCGGGCTGGACACGGGCAGCAGCGGGAACAGAAGCTCCGCGATGCGGTACGCCTCCTCCAGGTGGGGGTAGCCCGACAGGATGAACCTGTCGATGCCGAGCGCGGCGTACTCCTTCAGGCGAAGCGCCACCGATTCGGGATCGCCGACGAGCGCGGTGCCGACGCCGCCGCGCACGCGGCCGATGCCGGTCCACAGGTTGGGAGCGATCTCGTCCTGCCCTTCGCTGTCGCGGACCAGCTGTGTCATGCGGCGCTGCCCGACCGAATCGAACCGATCCAGCACGGCCTGCGCGCTCCGGGCGTCCTCCTCGCTGACATGGCGGATGAGCCGGCGGGCTGCGGCCCAGGCTTCCTCCGCCGTCTCACGGACGATGATCTGCACCCGCAGGCCGATGTCGACCTGCCTGCCGAGAGCATGGGCGCGGGAGCGGACGTCGGCGATTTTGGCCGCAACCATCTCCGGCGTTTCGGCCCAGGTCAGATAGGTGTCGATATGCTTGGCGGCGACGGCATGGCCGGCTTCCGAGGAGGCTCCGATATAGAGCGGCGGCGACTTGCGGCCGAAGGGAGGATATTGGAGCCGGGCCCCTTCCACCTGGATATGCCTGCCGCGGAAGGTGACCTCCTCGCCGGCCATCAGGCGATGCCATACTTGCAGGAACTCGTCCGTAGCCTCGTACCGGTCGGCGTGGCTCAGAAAAATGCCGTCACCCCGCATTTCATGCGGATCTCCGCCGGTGACGACGTTCACGAGCAGCCTGCCCGAGGAGAGCCTCTCGAACGTAGCGGCCATGCGGGCGGCGATCGTCACCGAGACGCCTGCCGGGCGGACCGCCACGAGAAAACGCAGGCGCTCCGTGGCGGTCATGAGCGCGGATGCGACGACCCAGCCGTCCTCGCAGGCATGGCCTGTCGGCACGAGCATGCCGGTATAGCCGAGCCTGTCGACGGCCTGGGCGATTTGCCGGAAATAAGGCAAGTCGGTTATTTTGGCGCCTTGCGTCGTACCCAAGTAGCGCCCGTCTCCCATTGTAGGGAGGTACCAGAATAGTTCCATGATGTCTCCTCCTGCATTATTGTCCGATTTGCCTGATGTCGAATTTATGAACGGGAAGCACCCGGCAGGCTGGCAACCTAGGAATGGAATAGCTCCCGTCTTTCCGTCTGAACGATGAATCTAAGGACGGTACGGCTCCTGCCTGGAGGACGGTCCTCCCAGCGGCATGGCTTCCGCTCGTCCGGTGCGCCCTTGCCGGGCTGCGCCTGACGGCGCCCCGTCCGCGATGCGCCCGATCAGCCATTCGCGGAGCTCGGCGAACTCCCGGCTGGATCGCAGCGGAGCCTTTCCTTCCGCATGCAGAGGATTGGCGAAGTCCTCGACGATCCTTCCCGGAGACGGATGCAGGAGCAGGATGCGCCGGCCGAGCAGCAGCGCTTCGTCGACATCATGCGTGATGAAAAGAATGCATTTGCCCGTTTTCCTCCAGATCTCGCCGACATGAGTCTGCATGGACTCGCGCGTCAGGGCGTCCAGCGCGCTGAACGGCTCATCCATGAGGATGATGCTGGGGTCGGCGGCCAGCGTGCGGGCGATGGCGGCCCGCTGTTTCATGCCTCCCGACAGCTGGTGGGGATACATGGACGCTGCGGAGGCAAGGCCGACCAGCTCCAGATAGGCTTGTGCCTTGCGGCGGCGCTCGGCTTTGGGCATGCCGGCCATTTTCAGGCCGAACTCGACATTGCGGGCAACGGAAAGCCACGGGAACAGGTTGGCATGCTGGAAGACGACGCCGACCTTGGTGTCCGGAGCGGAATGCTGTGCTCCGTCAATGACGATGCGTCCCTCCGACGGCTGGATATACCCTGCGATCAGGTTCAGCAGGGAGGACTTGCCGCATCCGGACGGACCGAGGACACAGATGAATTCATCTCCCGCCAGCTCCAGGCCGATGTCCTGCAGCACGGAAGGGGCAGTCGGTGAAGCCGGGCCGTAGCGAAGGGAGATATGCTCCAGACGGATGCGGCCCGCAGCGGCTTCGCCGGGCGGCGGCACAGGCACGGATGCGGCGCCCGTTCGTTGGGCTGTCACGGTCATGGCGGATCCTCCTTAAGGACGGTAATGGGCATGCGGGCGATACGCCCGCCTCAGGCCGTTACTTCAAATAAAGATCGCTTCGGATCGCTTCCTGGAACGTCTTCAGGCCGGGCGCGGATTTGATCGACTTCTGCTCGACGAGGAAATCGGCCGTTTCCTTCAGCAGCGCCCCGAAGGCGCCGGGCTTGTCGGGTGTGCCCATATACTCGGGAAGAGTCTGCTCGGAGGCGTCCAGCACGGTGATCTGCTTCATCGCCGTCAGCGTCTCTTGCGGGGACAGGCCGAGCTCCTTGGCGAGCAGGCCGGACGCTTCCTCGGCATGGTCCCGGTAATACTTGGTCCCCTCGTCGAGCACCTCGATGTAGCCTTTGACGGCTTCCGGATACTTGGAGGCGAACTCCTTGCTCACGACGCCGAATTCTCCGGTGATGCCGCCTCCGGCCGCCACTTCCTTGGAGGTGACGATGACCTTGCCGCCGTCCGCGATCAGCTTGGACTGCACGGGCTGCCAGATGTAGGCTCCGTCGATGTCGCCCCTCTGCCATGCTGCGGCCATTTCGGGGGCGGGCATGTCGATGATCTTGATTCCCGACGGATCGATGTTCTTCTGCTTCAAGGCGGAGAGCAGGCTGAAATGGGAAGTGGAGCTGAATGTGGTGGCGATCGTCTTGCCCTTCAGATCCTCCAGGCTGCCGATGCCTGCGGAAGTCTTCACGACGAGCGCCTCGCTCTCGCCGATGATGTCGTGGATGTAATAGATCTCGTCGGGCAGTCCCTGCGCGATGCCGGAAGCTCCCGGCGGCGTGCCGACCATGCCGAAGTCGATGCTGCCGCCCGCCATGGCAGCGTTGACGTCGCGGCCGGCGTCGAACTTCAGCCACGAGACTTTGACGCCGGGAAATTTCTTCTCGGCCAGTCCGAGAGCTTTGGCCATCAGCTCGCCGTTCGGGCTGACCTGATAGCCGATCCGGATTTCCTTGGGCAGGCCGGAGCTTCCGCCGCCTTGGTCTGAGCTTCCTTCGCTGGATGAGCCGCATGCCGTGAGCGCAAGCAGGAGAAGCGCGAGGGAAAGGGCATAGAGAAATCCGCGTCCTTGTCGGCGGAATCCGGTGGAATGGGAAAGTCTGTTCATAGGATGGAGCCTCCTGATCTGATCGGGGAATGGGGAGCTTGGAAAAGAGAGGGGGACGGTCGGCTGAACGGGTTGGGAAGCTGTCAGCCCCGAGCCCACGGCGATGCCTTGCGGATCAGCAGCCGGAGAGAGGAATCGATGATGATCGCGATGATTCCCATGAGAATGATGCCGGCATAGATGATGTCGCTGCGAAGATATTTGCTGGCGTCCAGCACCATCCAGCCCATGCCGGAGATGGCCGCGACCATCTCCGCGGCGACAAGCGTGGAGTAGGTGACGCCCACGGCGGTGCGCAGGCCGGTCAGCACATCGGGAAGGCAGGACGGCAGGATGACGTAGGCGTACAGTCTCCAGCCGCGCGCGCCCAGGGAGCGGGCGCCGTTGATGCGCTCTGCCGGCACCTGGCGGCTGCTGTGGACGGCGGCGATGAACAGAGGCGAGAAGCCGCTCAGGAAGAGCAGGACGATCTTGGACTCGTCGGCGATGCCGAACCAGAGCACGAGCAGCGAGTAGTAAGCGAGCGGGGGGAAGAGGGCGGTAGAATTCGACGAACGGATCGAATACGGCCCTCAGCCAGCGGTTGCGTCCGCACAGGATTCCGAGCGGCACGGCCGTGACGGCCGCCAGCGCGATGGCGATCAGAATCCGGCGCAGGCTCGCTCCGACATGGGCGGCGAGCGACGAGTCCTTGTAGCCGTGCTGCGCGATATCCGCGAAGGCGGCCCAGACGTCGGCGGGCGGCGGCAGAAACAGCGGACTGACCCAGCCGAAGCGTCCGGACAGCCACCAGAGCAGGAGGACGGCCCTCCAGGAGATCGCTCTCCAGAAACTTCTCCATAAGACTTTTGTTGGATTTCAAATCAAGTTTCGGGACTTSRAGAATCAGAGAGGGGGTGCCCCCGACCGTGCTTGACCGTACGACTGCTTAGAATGAATATGACCGGGTAGACCAAAGCGCTGA
>NZ_CBRA020000027.1:0-40711 GCF_000469945.2 Paenibacillus sp. P22
GGTCCGCCTCGACCTGGCGCCTCTCCTCCCGCCTCGCGGGAGGACGGCGCTGCTGGCGGACGGACTGCGCTATGAGCCGCAGTCCGCTCCGCTGCAGTGGGAGCTCGGCGTGGCTTATGCCGAGCTTGGGGATGCGCCGCGCGCGGAAGCGCGGCTGCGCGCGGCGCTGCGCCTGGACAAGTGGAACGCGTCCAGGCAGGCGGCCTTGCCGGAGCTGCTGCTACAGCTGGCGCAGCTGCAGCTCCGGCAAGGAAAGGCTGCGCTGGCCCGAGGCACGGCCAGGCGGGGTCTCGCGCTGTATGCGGACTACTCGGAGCTTGTCCGGCAAGCACCGATCCCCGGGACGCCGGCGAACAGCCGCGGCTTCCGCATGATGCCGGAAGCTGCGGCAGCTGCCGCTTCGCTTGCGGAGCTGCTGGACGGCCGGATGGCGGCAGCCATACCGTAGTCCGCCAGCCTTGGTTCTCAGCGCATGAAGCCATACCGTAGTCCGCCAGCCTTGGTCCTCAGCGCATGAAGCCATACCATAGTCCGCAGCCTTGGTCCTCAGCGCATGAAGCCATACCGTAGTCCTCAGCCTTTGGAACCCTAAGCGCGTTCAGCCGCAGCCTTCGCACCGCGGTTTGGATTTCCTTCAGCCGCCGAAGGCATCGCGGAATGCCGACTTCAGCTTTTCCGGGTCGGCCTGCCACAGCTCGGCAATTTCGGCGGCGACGTTGTCGTCCCACCAGTCGCACAGCTTTTTGCGGTTGTCGCGGTTCTCGTGGACGAACACGAGATTGAGATAAACCTTGCGCGTATACAGCTTTTCCGCCTGCTCCATCTGCTCCTTGGAAATGTATCCTTTCAGGCGCTTGGCGGTCCGGTACAGCTCATTGCTGCAGGCGCGCCGGATTTTGCGGGCGGTAGGGAGCTCACGCTGATGCTTGTTGCTTGGCATGCCGTTCATCGAGCCCACTCCTTTCCCCACAATATATGTTCGGGCAGGCAGGATGTGCAGGCCGGCGCAAGCCGGAGGCCATCCGCTTTATCGCCCGGAAGTTTATGCTCTGCTTCGCCTCTTGCTCCTGCCGCGAACGCCTTGGCCGCGCTATGCCGATAGCTTCCGCTCCGGTTCCGGCTTGGGGCGGCGATCCACCCTCGGCCTCATGAAAAAAAGCTGCTTCCCCGAAAGGGAACGCAGCTTTTTCGGCTTTCCAATCGTTTCAAGCATGGCCGGTCCCGGTCGGCCTACTGGACATGGATGTATCCGACCATCGGTCCGCCGTGCTTGAGGTCCGTATGGGTCATGCAGATGATCGGATAGGTGCCTGCTTTTTCCGGCGTGAAGCTGACTTCCGTCACCGACCCTTTTTTGACCACTCCTTTTACGCCGAGCCCTTCAATGACGAACGGGTGGCTGGCGCCGTTGACGCCGGTGATGCGCAGCGTGACCTGCTCGCCTTTCTTCACCGTGAGGAAGTTCGGGCTCCATTGGTACACTTCGATTTCCTTGCCGTCTGCCGTCTGGCTTCTGAACTCGCCGGTGACCATCTCGAATACTTGCGGATTCGCCGCTGCCGTAGCCGAAGCCGCTTCGCCGGAAACGCTCGGATACAGCCTCCAGCAGGCGACGGCAAGAATGGCGATCGTGAGCGCGAGAGCCGCGAGCCGGAGCTGTTTTCTCGTTACAATAATGGCGTTCATTGCGGTCCACCCCTTCTTGTCCATGACATCAACATATTCTATGCATCCGTTCTGGCCGCCATGACCGTTTGTCCTATGGCACCATTTGGGAAGCCTATGATAGAATTACCGGGACAAACACCGGCGGCGAAAGCATCGCCTCATTATGAGATTGGAGTGGAAGGCATGCACTTGTTTCATGAACTCGTCACTTATTTGCTCGGCATCGTAGAGAAGCTCGGGTATTTCGGCATCATTCTGGGGCTGGCCATGGAAGTGATTCCGAGCGAGACCTCATCGGCGATCCGAGCGGCCGCTCCACCGAGCGCTCGCTCAACACGGACGACACGGTCGCGAACTGGACCGAGAGCCTGAAAAACCAGCTGTCGCGCTTCCTCGACTTCGAGGCGGCGGGCAATCCGGCGAAGCTCGTCAGCAACTACGACTGGCTCGCGCCGCTCGACATCATCACGTTCCTGCGCGACATCGGCAAAAACTTCACCGTCAACTACATGCTGGCCAAGGACTCCGTCGACTCGCGCCTCGCGAACGGCATTTCCTTCACGGAGTTCAGCTACATGATTCTGCAGGCGTACGACTTCTTCAAGCTGAACCGCGACCATGGCGTCAATCTGCAGCTGGGCGGCAGCGACCAGTGGGGCAACATTACCGCAGGCCTGGACCTGATCGGCAAAATGGGCGGAAGCGACGCTTACGGCATCACGATGCCGCTCGTCACGAAGAGCGACGGCAAAAAATTCGGCAAGTCCGAATCCGGAGCCGTATGGCTGGACCGGAGCAAGACGAGCGCGTACCAGTTCTACCAGTTCTGGATCAACACGGATGACAGCGACGTCATCCGCTTCCTGAAGTACTTCACGTTCCTCTCCCGCGAGGAGATCGCGGCTCTGGAGCAGGCTGTCGCGTCGCAGCCGGAGAAGCGCGAGGCCCAGCGCGAGCTCGCCCGCCAGGTGACCAGGCTCGTGCACGGAGCCGATGCCGTCGAGAGCGCCGAGAAGATTACGGCTGCGCTGTTCTCCGGCGACGTCACGCAGCTCAGCGAGGACGAGCTGGTCGAGGCGCTGCAGGACATGCCGACGACGGTTATGGGAGAGGCGGCCGAAACGGGGCTGATCGACCTGCTCGTCGAGGCGAAGGCCGCTCCTTCCCGCCGCCAGGCCAAGCAGGATATCGAGAGCGGCGCCGTCTACGTGAACGGCGTCAAGCAGACCGGCATCGACACGATGCTGACGTCCGAGCAGCGCCTGCATGGACGCTACGTCGTGCTGCGCCGCGGCAAGAAGAATTACTACCTCGTGAAGTTCGAATAGAACGGCTTCAGCCCGCACCGGCATCCAGCCGGGCGGGCTTTTTTTTGTCTGAAGCTCCTTGGGCGGCGTTGCGCGGCAGACGGTGAAGCCATCTGCTCCGGTTGTTGGTCAAGGATACAGCTTAGCCATCCAGCGGTAATCGGACCAGAGACGGCTCAGAACCCAGTCCTCCGCTGTCCGGACGGCGGTCGCTTCTCCGGGGACGCTGTAGGGCTGAACCTTACCGCTGTCTTCGGTCACCTTTACAACAACGGTATATTTAAGGTCGTAGGAGTCTTTTGCATCCTTGACCGCTTCAATCTTCATCTCTGTTACTGTTGCCTCCAGATCGGCTTTGTTATAGGCTGCAATCCGGACAGGCATAGCCGTATCCATGTTGGCTTCCAGCTTGTCGAGCAGCTCTCCGGTTACGAGAGGCTTAAGCAAGCTGCCGCGTTCTTTGATCATGGAATAATGATCTTCCGGAATATCGCGATGCTTGACGTCGTATTGAATGTGAATGGCCTTATCCAGAACGGATATGGCTTCCGCTTCATCCGACCCGGCTCCGGAGCAGGCGGTCAATAGAGCTGCAATCAGGCCGAGGGTTAGCAGGATGCGTGTCGTTTTCATTGGATGTCCTCCCCATTTGATCTGAACGCAACGAAGGATTGCGGTTCCGATTGTTCTTTCCCGAGAAATTCTTCCATGGCCTTCCATCTTTTTACGACCCCCGAATAGGAATGGTTGCCATTTCTTGCAAACAAACTTTTCATTCCTAAGATAAAGGGCGCTGAGAAAGGCTGAAATAATTTGAAAAAAGTTGAAGGAACCCTTACACTTAGAAGGAATGAAGACGAACCGGAAAGGGTCGTAAACCTAAGGGGTGAGCATCATGAAAAAGGTTACGCTGCAAATGATTGCCGATAAATTGAGCGTCTCCAAAGCCTTGGTCTCCAAGGCGCTCTCCGGAGACAGCGCCGTCAACGAGGTGACGCGCGAAATCATCTGGAAAACGGCCGAGGAGGAGGGCTACCGGATCAAGGGGAGCAAGCGGCTCGGCAGCTCCTCCCTGACGGGCAATCTCGCGGTGCTCATGCCCCGCGCCTATCTGGACGACCCTGAATATTGGGGCAAAATCATCAAGGGCATCGACGCGGAGCTCGCCAAGCAGACGTACAGCATGGTACTCTCCAGCATCGACGTGACGATGCGGGTGAAGGACGGCATGCCAGCCGCCATCACCGAGCGCAAGGTCGACGGAGTCATCGTGCTGGGGCAGCTGCCGGAAGCCTACACCGATCAGCTGACCAGGCGCAAGCTTCCGTTCGTGCTGGTCGATCCGGACGCGCAGCATCCCGACATGGACCAGGTGCTTGCGAACAATTACCTCGGCGCTTACCAGGCGGTGCAGGCGCTGCTGGCGGAAGGCCACCGCAGGCTTGGCTTTGCCGGAGACGCCTTTACGACCTGGAGCTTTTCGGAGCGCCAGCGGGGCTTTGCGGAAGCAATTGCCGTGCACAACCGCCGCCAGCCGGCCGACCAGGCCGAGGCCGTCATGATCGAGGGCATGGGCGTCAGCGGCAGCGGCATGTATACCCAGCCGGCGTTCGCGGCCGAGCTGGGCGCGGAGCTGCACGCGGAGCGCAGGCTTACGGCGCTTTTCTGCGCCAACGATCTCATCGCCTTCGACGCGCTCAACCTGATCGGCAAGATGGGGCTTTCCTGTCCGCGCGATCTGTCCGTCGTCGGCTTCGACGATCTCACACTCGCCGAGCTGAATCAGCCCAAGCTGACGACCGTCAGCGTGCCCAAGGAAGAGATCGGAGCGAGGGCGGCCCAGCTCGTGCTGGGTAGAATCGGAGAGCCCGAGCGGCTGCCGGAGCTCGTGATGCTGTCGACGTCGCTGATCAAGAGAGAGTCGACAGCTCCGCCGGCCGGAGCGGTCGTTGCCGCTGCTGGCGAGACGGAGACGGCCGAGGCGTAGCGGGCAGGTCGGGAAAAAAGCTCGGGACGGGTCGGGCTAGACAGAAAGAGAGAAAGACAGAAAGACAGAAAGACAGAAAGACAGACAGAAAGACAGAAAGACAGAAAGACAGAAAGACAGAAAGACAGAAAGACAGAAAGACAGAAAGACAGAAAGACAGACAGAAAGACAGAAAGACAGAAAGACAGGGATGGTACATTCAGCCCTGTCTTTTTTTGATGCTGGCAGCCTGCTGCTGCCGAAGATGCGGAGGCGTTTTTAAGAATACATATGCTAGAATAACAAGGAAGATATGGAAGGATAAGGAGGGCTTCGGTATGCATATGAGCTGGATTCAAT
This sequence comes from Paenibacillus sp. P22, assembly GCF_000469945.2. NCBI lineage: Bacteria > Bacillati > Bacillota > Bacilli > Caryophanales > Paenibacillaceae > Paenibacillus > Paenibacillus sp. P22. The sequence continues at coordinate 5,302 of NZ_CBRA020000027.1, forward strand.
CTCCATCCGCCTGGGGAACGGACATCCGCTGCCGCTGGATTCGGAGGGACGGCAGCCGCTCCTTGGCCGCTTTGTTTCCAGGACAAGGCTATTCCTGCGAAATGCCGCTGCTGCACTATGCCGGGAAGTCGGCGATGCAGGAAGGCTACGACCTTCTGCTGCTGGAATACGGCTATCAGGCGGCGCGCCGGGATCCTGGTCCCTTCGAGGAAGCGGCAGCTGCGGCAAGCGCCGACAGCGCGGCCGTCCTCAGGCCGCTGCTGGAGCGATATGACCGCCTTGCCTACATCGGCAAGAGCGTGGGAACGGTCGTCTCCAGCCTTGCTCGGGAGTCTCTTGCGGAACAATCGAGAGGCAAGGAAATCCGCCAGATCTTCCTGACCCCGATCGCTCCGGCGATTTCCTCTATCATGCGGAATGGAGGGCTGGTTGCAGTCGGAACAGCCGACCCGGTGTTCGGCCCGGAGCATATGCAGCGCACAGCGGCGGGCAATGGGGTCCGGCTGCTGACGATCGACGGAGGCGACCATGGACTGGAGCTGCCGGATGCCGGGCGGTCGCTGGATGTTCTTCAGGAGATCGTTTCCGCGGTCGGGATGTATTTGAAGGAAAGCTGAAGTTGGAGAGAGGCGAAAATGTGAACCTGAGAGCATATAAGGAAGAGGATGCCCGGGCGATAGTCGATGCCCATGCCGAGCTATACGGGCGGGAGCACGGATATGACGAGTCGTTTCGGGAGATCGTCGACGAGAGAGTGAGAGGAATCGTGGAGCGCAGCGATTCGCGCGAAAGGTTCTGGATTCTGGAGTCAGACGGGCGGCATCTCGGCTCGATCTGCATCAAGCTGGAGCTTCGGCATCCGCCGAGCGGGCCTGCAGGCGCAGTATGTCCGGAATCCGCTGGTTACCACGAATCAGTTTGAGGGATTCAGCAATACCTTTCTGTTCCTGGAAGGAGAGGCAGGCTGCTTCTATTCCATTTTTACTGGAGTGGTGTCCTTCTAGAGTTGAAGGGCGGTTTCTTTGTCGTTACCTGGCAGGCTTTGTTCCGCTGGCCAGCTTCGACAAAGGGGATCTAGCCGCTGGATCAACCGGCTCAGCGTCTCGCGCCGGGAATGATCGGCATGAACGATTTTCAGCTTCATAGTAGCAACCCTTTCATAGTTGGATTGACTTTCATTATAGAAGATCGTTGGATTGCAAAAGGAAAGGATTGAAAAAGGAAGAGAGAAATCTCGATCTTTAACAATTTTAAACACATAATAAAATGTTTATTTATGTTGAACGAAAATAAAGGCCGTGGTATGCTTTTTCTTGAAATCGTTCTCATTTATCCAAGAAAAGGCAGGGATGCATCCATGACGAGCAGGGAATTCATAAGCCGCGAAGGCAGCCGGTTGATGCTTGGCGGCAAGCCGTTCCGGTTCGGAGGCCCCAATATTTACTGGCTTGGGCTCGACGAAAATGTAGGCGGAGTGGACTGGCCGACCGAATTCCGGGTGCTCGACGCGCTGGATGCCGCCGTTCAGATGGGTGCCGCCGTCGTTCGTTCGCATACGCTGGCCGCGTCACAGGGCTGTCCTAAGGCTCTGTCGCCAAAGCGCGGGGAGTACAATGAAGAGGCGTTTCGCCGAGTGGACTTTGCCATCGCAGAAGCCGGCCGCCGAGAACTCAGGCTGCTGGTTCCTTTTGTGTGCAATTGGGCTTATTACCATGGGGGCAGGGAAACCTTTGCCTCCTGGCGCGGGCTCGACGACCCAGGTCTGTTCTATACGGATCGGGCCGTCATCGAGGACTTCAAGTCGTACATAAGCGTCGTGCTGAACAGGGTCAACAGCCTGACGGAGACGGCCTACAAGGATGATCCGACGATCATGGCCTGGGAACTGGGAAATGAGCTCAATGGCGCTCCGGCCGAATGGGTGCGGGAGATCGCCTGTCATATCAAGTCCGAGGACGGCCGCCACCTGATCTCGCACGGCAAGCAGTTCGAGCTGGATCGGGACAAGCTGGGCATCGAGGAGCTCGATATTCTCGACGTGCATTATTATCCTGCCGACGCGGTGAAGCTCGCTGCAGACGCTGCCGACACGGCCGCTGCAGGCAAGGTGTATATCGCCGGAGAGTTCGGATGGCCGGAAGGCGATCTGGAAGGTTTTGTCCGCCATGCCGAGGAGGATGAAAGAGTGGCGGGAACGCTGTTCTGGTCGCTCTTCGGACATGGCGACGGGGGCGGGTACGTGCCGCATTACGACGGGTTCTCGCTTCATTATCCCGGCACGGGCGTCAACGAAGAGATCGGCAGGCGGGTGCTGCGATTGCGTGAGCATGCCTTCCGGATGAGCGGCAGGGTGGTGCCGGAATTCCCGCTTCCGGAAGCCCCTGTCATCACGGCGGCAAAGGAGAAGATCATGTTCCGCGGCGTAGCCGGGGCGGCGATGTACACGCTCGAGCGCTCCAGCCGCGGAGCGGATGGGCCATGGCAGACGGTATTCGCTGCCCGGGAGGCCGATTATGACATGCCTTGGCGCGATCCGCTGCGGGCTCATTCCGCCAAGGCGTGGTACCGCGTCAAGGCTCATGCGCCGGATGGACGGGCAGGGGCTTACTCGCCGGTCTATGAGTCGGAGGTTTTTACGCCGGAGAGCGGGTAGGGAAGAGTTGGAGGCCCGCGGCGGGAAGTCGATAAGGAAGAATGAGTGTGTTAACGTCGGGAAGTCGATAAGGGAGAATGAGTGTGTTATCGTCGGAAAGTCGATAAGGTAGAGTGAGCGGCGTTCACGTCGGGAGCGGGTAGGGAAAAGGGGGAGGCTCTTGTGTAGGAAAGTGAACAAGGAAGAGTCGGGTAGTTCACCCGGAGAATGCTTGAGGAAGAGTGAGCGGCGTTCACGTCAGAGAGCTGGAGCCAGCCTTCGCTAAACCTATATGCATGGAACCAACCAGCCATCTTAGTGCGACGACGGGCAGGAACAGACATAAGCGGCCATGGCGTAATGCTGTGGTCACAGCCCGAAACAAATAAAGCCAGCCGTAGCTTTGAGAAACATAATCTCGGAAGCGGAAATAGCCAGCCATGATGAAGTGAGGCAGCTGAGCAATTCAATGAACTGCGAAAAACCAGCCCGACCGTATTCAATCGGCTATCCACCATCGAACATCATTTCGGACCGCACCAACCAACTTTTCTTTGGGCTCCTGACTGCTATCGGACATCAGATCCGTTATTTCGTCTGTTTTGCTGGAAAAGGGCCTTCTATCGGACATCAGATCCGTTATTTATATCAAAATGGGCTTTTTGGTGACTTAAAGTCTCAAATAGCGGATCTGATGTCCGTTAAATTTTTTTTTAATGCCTGAAAATGGGGAAATAGCGGATCCTATGTCCGATAGAATTGACCAGTAGTTGAAACAGGGATCGATAAGCCTCCGAGAGGTCGCAAAGCCCAGAACAGGCACGAAACAGGCACGGAACAAGGCCATTACAAGCCCAGAACAGGCACGAAACAAGCACGGAACAAGGCCATTACAAGCCCAGAACAGGCACGAAACAAGCACGGAACAATAGGGCGGATCAGACATCAAAAAGGCCGTCCCGGCCAACCAAAAAAGCTGTCCCTGCCGTCGAAGACGGGGGACAGCTTTTTCAATATCCAAACGGTCAGCCCAGCAGGCCGAACTCGCGTCCGACCTTGAGCAGCGCCTGGCGCGCGAACTCGAGATCCTCCGCCGTGTGGGAGGCGGTGATGATGAAACGGACGCGGCCCTTGTCGGCGGCGACGGTCGGATAGACGATGGCCGGAGCGAATACGCCCTCTTCAAGCAGCCGAGCCGAGAACTCCATCGTGCGTGCGGCTTCGCCGACGACGATCGGGATGATCGGCGTCTCGCTGGCGCCGGTGTCGAAGCCGTCCGCCTGGAGCTGCGAGCGGAAGGAGTTCGCCGACGCCCACATGCGCTCGCCGAGCTCGGGGCTGCTGCGCAGCACGCGAATCGCCTCCAGGCAGCTTGCTGCGACGGCCGGAGTCTGCGATGTGCTGAACAGGAACGGACGCGCCTTGTGGATGAGGTACTCCTTGAGCGCGAGGCTGCCTGCCGCGTAGCCGCCGACAACGCCGACGGCTTTGGACAGCGTGCCGATCTGGATATGCACGCGGCCGTTCAGGCCGAAATGGTCGGTCGTGCCCTTGCCGTTCTTGCCCAGCACGCCGCTCGCATGGGCGTCGTCGACGCAGACGATCGCGTCGTAACGCTCGGCCAGCTCGACGATTTCCGGCAGCGGGGCGATGTCGCCGTCCATGCTGAAGACGCCGTCCGTGACGATATAGCGGCGGTTGAACGAACCGGATTCCTTCAGAATTTCCTCCAGCTGGTTCATATCCTTGTGCTTGAAGATGCGGCGGGCTGCCTTGGTCAGGCGGATGCCGTCGATGATGCTGGCATGGTTGAGCTCGTCGCTGATGACGACGTCCTCAGGCTGCAGCAGCGTGCCGAACACGCCCTGGTTGGTCGTGAAGCCGGACTGGAACACCAGCGCGGCCTCCGTTCCCTTGAATTCGGCGAGCTCGCGCTCCAGCTGGTCATGGATGTCGAGCGTGCCCGAAATCGTGCGGACGGAGCCGCTGCCGACGCCGTACTTCTCGATCGCCTCGATCGCGGCCTGCTTCATCCGGGGATGGTCGGTCAGGCCCAGGTAGTTGTTGGAGGCCATCTGCAGGATGCGGCGGCCGCCCATCTCCATCCACGGGCCGGAGCCGCTCTCCCAAACGGCGGGCAGGCGATAGCGCCCCTGCCGCTTCAGCTCCTCCAGTTCGTCCTTCAATCCGTCTAGTCCGGCCATTGGCGGATCTCTCCTTTTTGAACGGGGCCGCGTCGGCCCTTTAGTATGACTCTACTCGTGCTTGAACACGATCTTGGCGCATTGCCCGGAGCCCATCAGCTCGAAGGCTTCCTCGAAGCGGTCCAGCGTGAACGTATGGTCCACGAGCGGCCGCAGGTCGATCCGGCCGGCGTCGAGCAGGCCCTTGATCTGATGCCAGGTTTGGTACATTCTTCGGCCCGTGATTCCGTATACCTGCAAGCCTTTGAAAATGATGTGGCGGGCCAAATCAATCGGCACCGCCTTGGACGGAATGCCGAGCAGCGAGACGCGTCCGGCGTTCGCCATCGCCTCGAGCAGGCTGTTGATCGCGTGGCCGTTGCCGGACATCTCGAGGCCGACCTCGACGCCAGCGCCGTCCGTCAGGCCGCGCAGCTCCGCCGCGACATCCTTGCCGGTCTCCGACTTGATGCAGGCGTCCGCGCCGAGCTTGGCGGCCATGCCGAGCCGGTAATCATGCAGGTCGACGGCGATGATCTTGCCCGCGCCGACGGCTTTGGCGACCTGGATCGCCATGAGGCCGATCGGGCCGCAGCCGATGACGGCGACGGACTTGCCGACGATATCTCCGGCCATGACGGTGTGGACCGCGTTGCCGAGCGGATCCTGGAGGCAGGCCAGCTCATGCGGCAGGGAAGGATCGTTGTGGATGATATTGACGGCTTTGGTCACGGCGTATTCCGCAAAACAGCCCGGAGCGCTGATGCCGAAGCTGCGCGTATTCGGGCATACATGCGCGTTGCCGGAGCGGCATTGCTTGCAGGTGCCGCAGACGATGTGGCCCTCGGCCGACACATGGTCGCCGACGGCGACATTCGTGACAGCGCTTCCGACCGATTCGACGATGCCGGAAAATTCGTGGCCGAATACGTTCGGCGTCACGACGTTCTGCTCCGCCCATTCATCCCAGTGGTAAATATGCATGTCGGTGCCGCAGATGGAGCTTGCTTTCACCTTGATGCGGACTTCGTCGGCGGCTATTTGCGGAATCGGCACTTCCATGAGCACGGCGCCGGCTTTGCGCTCCGCCTTGACCAAACCAATCATCGTATCCTTCATTTTTCATTCTCCTCTGATCAAGAATGATCGTCATAACGAACATATGTGCAGTATATGGTACTGCTTCGTATGTAATAGTATATTAGTCGACCCTGCTTTGTAAACAACAAAAAACAACCTTCTGCGAAGGTTGTTGGAAGTCGGAAATCCCTTATGGGGCGCGCGTTCGCGCCGGTTGGACGGCCGTCCGCGAGGGGCAGACACGACCCCTTTAGAACGGGTAGAGAATGATGCTTTGAAGCTCGGTCTCCTCTTCCCCCGACTCATTGAGATACGTATGCGGCTGCCCGGCGTCGAAGCGGATCGCGTCGCCCGTTCCGGCCGTGTAGGACTCGTTGCCGATGACCATTCGGAGCGTTCCGCGCGTGACGGTGACGAACTCCTCGACGCCTTCGTGATGGGGCTCGGCCTCATAGACGCAGCCAGGCAGCATGACGACCCGGTAGATCTCGAAGCGGGAGCTGTCGTTGTACGAGAACTGCGGATAGCTCCTATATTTGCCGTCCCCGGCCAGAATGGGAGAGCGGACGGAAGCCTTCACGAGCGTGACGGACGGCCGTTCCTCTTCGATCAGGTCGGAGACGGAGATGCGCAGTCCGCTCGCGATTTTCCACAGCACCGTAATGGTCGGGTTGGAATCGGCGCGCTCGATCTGGGCGAGCATCGTCTTGCTGACCCCGGTCAACTCGGACAGCTTGTCCAGGCTGTAGGCCCGGGCCTTGCGGATTTTCTTCAAATTGCGGGCAACCCGCAGCACCATCGTGTCCACTGCATAACCTCCATGCTTTATTGTCTTGGTCCGCAGATCCCAATGGAGACCATGAGCGTTCCTATTTCCCTTTTTCCCTTTTGCCTGCTTCTCAGCCGGAATCGGCCTGTCTATCCGCTCGGTTCATTATCGTTTATTTTATCACGTCAGGCCGGTGAAGTGGCAAGTATATCTCCGCTTCTCCGATATGATAAGATGGTTGAAGCATAATTGGAGCGAGTGAATGGAGGTACGGGCAAGTGGCCAAGCTCAAGGACATCGCCGATCTGCTCGGCGTGTCGATCTCTACGGTATCCAGGGCGATCAGCGGCGATACGTCGAGGCCCGTCAGCGAGGAGACCAAGCGCAAGATCAAGGCGGCCGCCATCCAGGTCGGCTACCCGCTGCAGGGAATGGCGTTTCCGGCAGCCGGTCTGCCTTTGCAATATGTATGCATCCTGCCCGGCAATCTGATGGGCAACCATCCTTATTTTGCCGAAGTGCTCGAAGGCTTCCACGGCAGGCTGGCCGAGATGGGACTGCCGCCGGCGATCATGCGCTCCTATGAGGAGCTGCGGGAACCCGGCAGGCTGCGTTCCATGCTGGACGAGACCGGTGCGGGAGCGGTGCTGGCTCTGGGCTGGTATGACCGGGGCATGCATCGGACGCTGGTCGACAGCGGCATCCCGATGGCGGGGGTGAGCCTCAACGACGATTCCATCCGCATTCCGACCGTCGACTGCGACCGCATGTCGGCGGCCCGGATGGCGGTCCGGCATTTGCTGGACCAGGGTCATCGCCGGATCGGGTATGTCGGAGGCCCCGCCTTCGACAAGATCATGGAGAACGACGAACGGTATCTCGGATACAAATTCGCCATCCTGCAGGCCGATTTGCCGTTCCGGCCGGAATGGATCGTGGATGCGGACTGGAGCGTGGAAAAGAGCTATGCCGAAACGTCCGCCATGCTGAGCGCGCTGGCGCCGGAGGACAGGCCGACCGCCATGTTCTGCGCCAGCGACACGCTCGCCATTCCCGCGATGCGGGCTGCCATGGACCAGGGCTGCCGGATTCCGGAGGATATCGCGTTCGCCGGAATGGACAACATCGAGCTGGCGCAGTATACGTCGCCGCCTCTGACATCGGTGCATGTGCCGAGGCTGGAGATCGGGCGGGCCGCCTGCAAATTCCTGTACGACTTCGCCCGCGGCGAATACCGGGATGTGCCGAAGCTGCTGCTGCCTTGCTCGCTCGTTGTACGCGAATCCTCCGATTGGCAGCTGGACTCTTCCCTGACCTGACGTTTTATCGTCAGGTTTTTTTGCGGGTTCTTATCCAAATATTTTGGATAATTGACTCCAAAATACTTGTTGCCGATTCGGATCTTTTCTGCTAAGTTAGAAAACAGGATTGCAAAGGAGCAGAGCAAAACAGAAAATGAAAGCGTTATCTATTCGAATTCGGATAGGGACAGACTCTATTTTCTTCTAAAACTCAATCCAAACGTGAGGAAAAAGCCAAAAATATTTGGATTATTTCGTTGACAATTTGGATATCGTTCTCATATGATAGATTCACGTAAACAAACCTACCGCACCTGGAGGGCGATCAACCGATGGCGATGCTTCAGCAAGAGCATGTGGGCCGAAAACCGTTGAAAAGCACAGCCAGAATCTCCCGCTTCAGCAAAATCCTTCGCAATTGGCAGCTCTATGTCATGATTTCTCCGGTACTTGCTTATTACATTCTGTTCCACTACGTTCCGATGTACGGCATTCAAATCGCATTCAAGGACTTCCGGATCAACAAAGGGATCTGGGACAGCCCATGGGTCGGACTGAAGCATTTCGACCGCTTCTTCCACAGCTTCTTCTTCGAAAGGCTGATCTTCAACACGATCGAGCTCGGCCTGTATCTGATCGTCATCGGCTTCCCGATTCCGATCCTTCTGGCGCTCCTCCTCAACGAAGCGAAGGCTGAGAGATTCAAGAAGTTTGTCCAGACGATCACATACGCTCCGCATTTCCTCTCGACCGTCGTCGTGGTCGGCATGATGATGATCTTCCTGAACCCCCGCTACGGCCTCGTCAATCAGTTCATCGGCGCGCTCGGGGGAGACACCGTCAACTTCATGGCGAATCCTTCGTGGTTCAAGACGCTCTATGTGCTGTCCGACGTCTGGCAGACGATGGGGTGGAGCTCCATCATTTATCTCGCCGCGCTCGGAGGCATCGACACCCAGCTGCATGAAGCGGCCCGCGTCGACGGAGCGAGCCGGATCCGGCGCATCTGGCATATCAACCTTCCCGGCATCCGTCCCACGATCGTCATCCTGCTCATCCTCAACCTCGGCAGCGTCATGGCGATCGGCTTCGAGAAGGTGCTGCTCATGCAGAACAACCTCAATCTGGCGAGCTCGGACATCATCGACACTTATGTGTACCGCAGCGGCATCCTGGACGCCAATTACAGCTTCTCGGCCGCGATCGGCCTGTTCAGCGCCGTCATCAATTTCCTGCTGCTTGTGCTCGTGAACGCCGTCGCCCGGCGCGCCGGGGGGACCAGCCTATGGTAAAGGGGAGAGTAGCATGACCGCAGCAAGAGAAGACCGGATGTTCAATATCGTCGTTTATTCCCTGCTTTCCCTTGTCGCCCTGTGCGTGCTGTATCCGCTCGTCTACGTCGTCAGCGCTTCCTTCAGCGATCCCCAATACATCATGGGCGGGGAAATCTGGCTCTGGCCGAAGGGAATGACGGTCGATTCCTACGCCAGCATCTTCAAGAACGATGCGATCGTGCGCGGATTCCTGAACACGCTGCTCTACACCGCGGCAGGCACGGGGCTGAATCTTGTCATGACGATTCTCGCCGCTTATCCGCTTTCCCGGAGCGATTTTGCCGGTCGCAATCTGTTCATGGGCGTCATGGTGTTCACGATGTTCTTCGGAGGAGGCCTCATCCCGACCTATCTGCTGATCAAGAACCTTCATCTGCTGAATACGTTCTGGGTCATGATTCTGCCGGGAGCGGTATCGGTCTGGAACATCATCATCATGCGGACCTACTTCCAGCAGTCGATCCCGGCGGAAATGCAGGAGGCTGCCGTCATCGACGGCTGCTCCAACTTCCAGACGCTGATCCGCATCGTGCTGCCGCTGTCCATGCCGATCATCGCCGTGACGGTGCTGTATTACGCGGTCGGCCACTGGAACGCCTTCTTCAACGCGCTGCTCTATCTGTCCGACCGCAAGCAGTTCCCTCTCCAGCTCATCCTGCGGGAAATCCTGATCCAGGGACAGACCGACGAGATGGTGCGGGCCTCCACCGAATCGGCGATCAAGCAGCAGCGCGCCGTCGAGGGCATCAAGTATGCGGTGCTCGTCGTCGCGAACATTCCGATGTTCCTCCTGTATCCGTTCCTGCAGCGCTACTTCGTGAAGGGGATCATGGTCGGCGCCATCAAGGGCTGATCTTCCATACATGCATTACGAGCTGTTGAAGAGGCATACCAACGACATCGGGAGGGGTTAGGGTGATCATCGGAAAGAGGCAGGCAAAAGGGGCGCTTGCGCTTGCGCTGACGGCTGCGATGCTTGCGGCATGCAGCAACAACGGAAACGGCGGAGGCAGCGCCGAAGCGGGAGGCTCCAAGGGTGAGGACGCGGGCATCGAAGCGTCCGGCTTCCCGATCGTCAAGGACAAGATCGAGGTGTCCGGCTTTGCGGGCAAGTTTTTCGCCAACGTCGACTGGAGCCATCTCAAGCTGTGGCAGGAATACGAGAAGAAGACCAACATCCATATGAACTGGGAGACCGTCCAGAAGGACGGCTTGAAGGAGAAGCGCAACCTGCTGCTTGCCGGCGGCAATTATCCGGAGGTGTTCTATGCCTCGTCCTTCAGCCGCTCCGAGGTGGTCAAGTACGGCGAGCAGGGCGTCTTCCTGCCGCTCAACGACCTCATCGACAAGTACGCGCCGAACTTCAAGGCGATCATGGACAAATACCCGAGCATCAAGCAGGGCATCACGATGCCGGACGGCAACATCTACTCCCTGCCGGTCATCTACGATCCCGACTTCCGCTCCGTCTTCTTCAATACGCCGTGGGTGCGGACCGAATGGCTCCAGAAGCTGGGCATTCAGGAGCCGCAGGATCTGGACCAGTTCAAGGCGATGCTGAAGGCGTTCAAGACGGGAGATCCGAACGGCAACGGCAAGCCGGATGAGATCGCCTGGGGCGGCACCGGTACGGCGGGTCTCATGGGGTATCTCAAGGGCTCCTTCGGCCTCAACAACCGCGGAGCGGCCAATCCCTATGTCGACGAGGCCCCCGCGAACAAGGGCAAGATCCGCTTCGTGGCGGCCGCTCCCGAATACAAGAAGCTGCTGGAGTACGTGCACGGTCTGTACGCGGACGGCCTGATCGAGAAGGACATCGCCTCCGTCAAGGCCGAGGAGATCGACGCCAAGGGCACGGCCGGCTTGCTCGGCGTCGTCGACAACGTCGATCCCGTCGCCATCTACAACGACAACGGTTATGTCGGCCTGCCGGTGCTGAAGGGGCCGGACGGCGAGCGGATGTACACTTATCTCGGGGCTCCGCTAGGCGGGATCGCGCAGTTCGTCCTGACGGACAAGGCGAAAAATCCGGAGGCGATGATCCGCTGGATGGACTATTTCTATGGAGACGAAGGCATCAAGAACTTCTTCATGGGCTGGAAGGACGATACGTACAAGGAGAACGCCGACGGCAGCGTGGAGTATGTCGACGATATGGCCAAAAACAAGGACGGCCTCAGCCTCGACCAGGCGGTCAGCCGTTATCTCATCTGGCCGGGCGGCCTCTATCCGGGTTATGTGAAGGAGAAGTATTTCAAGGGCGCCGAGGCGCTGCCGACTTCCGTGGCGAACTCCAAGAAGGCCGATCCCTACGTGCTCAAGCCGGATGCCGTCTGGCCGGGCTTCAGCTTCACGGCGGAGGAGCAGGAGGTGCTCTCCACGGTCGGCACCGACATCCAGACCTATGTGGACGAGATGAGGGACAAATTCATCGTCGGAGACGCCAAGCTCGGCGATTGGGACTCCTATGTCTCGACGCTGGACGGCATGGGACTCAAGCAGTATATCGAAATCTATCAGGCGGCGCTGGACCGCAACAACAAGAATTGAGAAAAGAGGTACAATCATGCCCCCACTTACAGCAGTGCTGATCGGAGCCGGCGCGCGAGGCGCCGGCGGTTACGCCCCTTACGCGCTGGATTATCCCCATGAGCTGCGGCTGACCGCCGTGGCGGAAGCCGATCCGGTGCGTCTGGAGCGGACGGCGGAGAAGCATGGCATCGCTTCAGAGGAACGCTACCCGTCATGGGAAGGCCTGCTGGCAGAGCCGAGGAAGGCGGACATCGCCATCATCTGCACCCAGGACCGGATGCATTACGAGCCGACGATGAGGGCGCTGGCGGCCGGCTATCATGTGCTGCTGGAGAAGCCGATGTCTCCGAATCCGCGAGAGTGCCTCGACATGGAGCAGGCGGCCAGGGATCACGGCCGGCTGCTGAGCATCTGCCATGTGCTGCGATATACTCCGTTCTGGTCGACGATCAAGGAAATCATCGCCTCGGGCGAGATCGGCGAGGTCGCCTCCATTCAGCTCAACGAGAACGTAGGCTACTGGCATATCGCCCACAGCTTCGTACGGGGCAACTGGAACAACTCCGACAAGGCGAGCCCGATGATTCTGGCCAAGTCCTGCCATGACATGGACGTGCTCAGCTGGCTCATGGACAAGAGCTGCGTCAGCGTCAGCTCCTTCGGCTCGCTCATGCATTTCCGCGAGGAGCAGGCTCCGGCCGGATCCGCCGCCCGCTGCCTGGACTGCGCGGTGGAGCCGGACTGCCCTTATTCCGCGCCGCGCTTCTATCTCAGCAAGCCCTACAAGGGCTGGGCCGGGCATTTCTCGCCGAACCTGGAGCGCGAGACCATTCTCGAAGGGCTGCGCACGACGGATTACGGCCGCTGCGTCTACCGCAGCGACAACAACGTCGTGGACCATCAGGTCGTGGCGATGGAATTCGAGGGCGGAGCGACGGCCATGTTCAGCATGAGCGGCTTCACCTACGAGCAGGAACGGCGCATCCAGATCATGGGCACGCGCGGCGAGATCCGGGGAGAGGAAGACAAGATCACCGTCTACGATTTCCTGACGCACCGCAAGAACGAAATTACGATTCCGGAGCAGCGGACCGGCCATGGAGGCGGAGACAGCGGCATCGTCCGCAGCTTCCTGCAGGAGGTCCGCTCCTACGACGGTCAGGAAGGCCTGACCTCCGCAGCCGCCTCTGTGCGCAGCCACCTGATGGCGTTCGCGGCGGAGAAGTCCCGCCTCTCCGGCGGGGAGCCGGTGCGGCTGGCGGAGTTTGCCGAGGAGATTCTGGCCGGGAACGTCTAGCGGCGATGCTTGCAGCGCGCGAAAAAAAAGCTTGGCGGATGCCAAGCTTTTTTTCGTTTTGCCTGAATGGCTGCCTTATTCCTCGTGTTCCTCGATCGTGACCGGCACCGGGTTGGATACGCCTGTGCGCGGCACGGGATTGCCGCTGGGCAGCGAGAGGTCGTAGCTGAACGACGCCGTATTCACCACGACCGGATTGAGCGGCGCGAAGTCCGCGTTCGCGAGGAAGCGGATGACCGACGAGCCTTGAGCGGGGACGGTCCCGATCGACAGGCGGCTCAGGTTCGACGTGTTCGGGAGCGGCGTGCCGTTCAGGCTGAGACTTCCGGGAACGTAGGACAGCCCGCTTGGAATTGCATCGGTCAGGACGACGTTTTGGAGCGGAGCGATGTTCGGATTGGACACCGTCAAGTAGAAGGCGACGGAGTTTCCGACCGCGACGCTGCTTGCGCTGACGGATTTGGCCAGCGTGGAGAGGGCGAGTACCGGAACGACGACCGGGTTGGTTTTCTGGTTGAGCGTGAACGACCGGCCGTTCGGGAAAGCGAAGCTGAAGACGAGATTTCCCTGGTTGAGCAGCTGTCCCGCAGGCGGGTAGGAAACGACCTTGAGCTTGAAGGTGATGAAGGCCGTCGAATTCGCTTCGACGGTGCCGATGAAGGCGCCTGTCAGCATGTTCTCTCCCGGTACGGGCATTCCGTTCAAGGTCAGGCTGTTCTCTACGAACACGGAGCCCGGCGGCAGCAGGTCGAACCAGGTCAACTCGGCATTGAAGCTGCCGGTATTGGTGACAACGGTCTGATAGTGCACCTCGTCGCCGACGAATACGTAGGGCTCGGCGGCGCTCTTCACGGCGCTGATGACCGGCTGGGCGATCGTCACGGTCGCGATGTTGGACTGCGAGATGCGGGTCGTTCCTCCGAGGACGAAGGTGATTGTAGCGAAATCGTTGACGTTGTAGCCGGGCTCCGGCAAGGACACGATCTCTTCCTGGAAGGTGACGATGACGGTCTGGCCCGGCGCCAGCGTCTCGATGCCGACGCCGGCATTGATGTTGCCGGCAGAAGGAGCGCCGCCGACGGTGACGCTGCCCGGCACGAAAATCGAGCCGGGGGTGGAATTGTCGGAGACGATGACATCCGTCACGGGAAGCGCGAATGCGCTGCTGATGGTCAAGGTGAAGGTGACGATGTCTCCGACGATGCCGAACGTTTCCGACCCTGACTTCGCAATCGTCACATCGCCGTCGTTCTCGACGATCTGAACGACGTTGGAAGGCGTCGAGCCGCTGCCCGTCAATCCGGAAGGGGATTGGAACGTAAAGGCGGCCACAGCCTGGTTGTCGTAGACGCCTGTCGGCGGACTGGCGGTGAGCACGACATCGTAGGAGACGACGACGGATTCCCCGGGAGCTATGCTGCCGATGACGATGCCCGTCAAGGGGCTTGCGGCCGGGACGGAGATGCCGTTCACGAAAACCGATCCGGCTACGAAGGCGCTGTACGGGTTGAGAGAATCCGCAACGGTCGTGACGGCGGCGACATTGCCGCTGTTCGTAACGGTGACGGAGTAGGTGATCGTTTGCCCGACAGCGCCGCCGAAGGCATTGGCTCTCTTGAGCGGCACGATGACCGGCTGCAGCACGGTGACGTCGACCGGATTGGAAGGCGTGCTGTACGGATTTCCGAGGAAATCATACTGCAAGGACGCCGTATTGGTCAGGACGGGAGGCACCGGCACAGACGCAATCATCAGCTGGAAGGAGACCGTCGCCGAGGCGCCGATGGCTAACGTTCCGATTGCGAAGCCGGTAATAGGATCGGCTGCCGGCTGGGGCACTCCGTTCACTGTCGCGCTGCCCGCGACGAAGGCGTAACCGGCTGGAACCGTGTCGGTCAGGACGGCGTTCAGGATGCCGGCGACGCTGTTGTTGGTGGAGACGACGGTGAACGTGATGACTTCTCCGACGATGCCGCTTGCGGCGTCTGCGCTTTTGACGACGGGAACGTTAGGCGTGTCGATCGGATTGAGGACCGGAATGACGACCTGGTTGGAAGGCGTCGAGCCGGTCAGCATGCGCCCGTCCGGCGGCTGATAGGTGAACGCGGCCGTCGATTGATTGACCAGATTGCCTCCGGGAGGCTCGGAGGTGACGAGCACCTGGAAGGTGACGACAGCCGACGCGCCTGGATCCAGAACGCCGACCGGTATGCCGGTCACGGGACTTGCGCCCGGTACGGCCACGCCTCCGACCGTCACGCTGCCCGGAACGAAGGACGAGCCGGCGGGGGTCGGATCCGTGATGGTGACGTTGGCGGCGATGTTGCCGGTGTTGCTGACATTCAGCGTATACGTGACGGGGTTCCCGATGAAGACGGATTCAGGCACTCCGCTCTTCACGAGACCGACGACAGGCGAGAATACAGGAATATGGACGATGTTGGACGGAACGGAGGTCGAGATGACCGGCGAATCGGGAGTCGGCTGGTACGTGTACGCAACGTTTCCTTGGTCGTCGATGGTCCCTCCGAACGGCACGGCGGTCACCTGATACCGGAAGGTGATGACGGCTGTTGCGCCAGGAGTCAGCAGTCCGACCGTGACGCCGGTTTCCGGCTTCGCGCCGGGAACGGGAACGCCGTTCAGCGTAACGCTGTTGGGGACGAAGGCGGCACTCGTCTCGTCGATCGTATCGAACACCTGCACGTTGCTGGCATTGACCACGCCTGTATTCTGCACGGTGAGCGTATAGGTGACGATATCGCCGATAACCGCGTCCGTCGCTGTGGTGGACTTGACGATCGTAATCAGCGGCGCGGTGATGTCGATCTGCAGGCCGACGGAGTCCACGAGGTAGCCGTCGCCGCTGGTGGTCAGGTTGAAGACGGCCGAGGTCTGGGCATTCAGCAGCGTGCCGGCGACGGTGACGTTGGTAACGTCATAGCCCTGCCTGCCCGCGACGATATTGGTTCCCGGGGTTCCGTTGATCTGATTGCGGGTGCCGAAGGTGCCGGTCGTGTCGAGAAGTCCGGCATCGTTGTTGATTTGGGAGGCGAAGAAGTTGTTCGCGAAGTTGTTCGGACCCGATAAGGTCGTCAGCGTGGCGGCGGTAGGGCCGAACTGGGCCATATCCCCCGTCTTGTTGGCGTCGCCTTCCTGGGCGCTGAGCTGCGCGCGTCCGTCCAGCGCGCCTTGAAACGGGGTGGCGAATCCGGTGATGACCGTGCTGACCGGTCCCGAGGTGGCCTGAATGACGGCCGCTCCGACGCGGATGGACAAGTTCCGCAGCGGCTCGGACGCGTTGGCGTAAGCGACGGCGAGCGTCCACATGGCGTGGTTGGAGGTCGGATCCGGAACGACGATTGTGCCGACGATTCCTCCGGCCGTATAATCGCCGGCTCCGGCGGTCTGTACGATGCCGGTGACATCCGCCGAGCGCACGTAGGCGTATGCGGGAGGGTATGGCGGCGAGTTGGAGAGCAGCACATTGAAGCTGGTGGCGGGGTCCGGCGTAATGCTGAACAGCCCGGACGGCGTCGTCAAGCGGACGGGATCGTTGATGAACGCGCTGAGGTCGACGCCGTTGTTGATATAGGTGCCGCCCCAGATGAGCTCCGCGTACAGGACGCTGCTGCCCGCCGGGAGCACCAGTATCGCCGTGGAGTTGTTGAGCGCGTAATTCCCCGTTGTTCCCGGGGGGTACAAGCCGAAGGTCTGCCCCGTGTCGGTCGTTACGAAGGCTCCGATGCTGTCTACGGTTCCCGGCACCGCAACGGTGTCGGAGCTGCTGAGGCCCAAGGTGTTGCCCGTATACGTAATGGCTCCGTTGTTGTTCAGCAAAAAACGGTTGACAAAAGGCATGGTTGCTCATCCCCGCTTCCGCAAGCTGATAGGTCGATTTAACCATTATGCGGTTCGGGAACGAATCATGCATGGACAAGGCAGACTGGCGGACAGGTGCTCGAGAAGGACAACAGCGAACCTTTTTAAGGAAGGCGGCAGCATCCGAATGGGAACGGAGAGGTGAGGCGGCGATGGCTTCCTTCATCTTCCTATCCTGGAAGGGGGCTGCATGGATGAAAGGAAAAGCAGAGGCTGAGCGCAAAAAATTCCCCGGCCGGAGGCCGGGGTCAGGTTTTTCGGGCCGCCGCTTTTTACATCAAAATGGGCGTCAGTGCCGGAATGACCGTCATTTTCGTTTGCGGAAAGCCTTGCTCTTGGACCAGATTGCCGAATTCGTCGATGCCGAACGTCGAGAAGACGACATTCGCCAAGGCCGTATTGTTGACCAGCTGCACCTCGTAAGCGATGTTTCCGCTGACCGTGAAAGTCCGGATGTCGGCGCTGTAGGCGGGAACGATATAACCCGTCACATAAATAGGCGTCAAGACCAGTGTCGTGGAGGGAACGACAAAGATCTGCACCACGACCGAGGCTGGCGCTGCCGTTTCGTTGCGGCTGCTCACCACAATGTTCGTCGCTGCCGTTCCCGTTGCCCTCGTATTCGTAATAATACCCGTCGTCAAAGCCATACTGCATCACCCTTTCCCTTGGTTTCTATTAATCTATGGAATAAGGCGAGGACATGCTTGGGTTTTGGAAGAATTGTTTTCCAAAAGGCGAATGAACAAGCGGGCTATTGAACGGCGGCATAGGATGGGGCATGCACAAGTTGAAGCGATTGAAAAAATGAACAGGAGGTTTCCCGGTTGGCCAATTTCAATTTCCAGGTCACGCCGAGCGGAGGCAACCCGATCTTCGAGCCGGCAGTCGCCGTGAATCTTTTGAATCCATCCATTATGGTGGCGGTCGCGACGGATACGACGTCCGGCGTGCCGCAGACCGGCCTGTACCGTTCCGTCAACGGCGGCGCGACATGGACGATTACGCTGCTGCCGCTTCCCGCCGGCTTTGCGGGCGCCGAGGCGGCTGTGGTCGCTTACGCCTTTCCGAACACGTTCTACGTATCCGCGCATGCTTTTCCCGGCAACAGCGACGGCACTACCTTCGTCTACATCTCCACGGACAACGGACAGACCTTCGGCTCTCCGATTCTTGTAGGTCCAGGCTATGGCACGTATATCAACAACGACGAGACCAACGTGCTGGCCGACAACGGGCAGGCAAGTCCGTTCCTCGGCAATGTCTACGTCTCTTACAATCACCAGTTCAATGTCGCGAACAACAGCAACTCCGTCGCATTCCTCAACCGCTCCACGGATGGAGGCGCGACCTGGGACCAGCCGACGCTGCTCTCCAGCCCGACGACCATGGTGGAGCGTCCGGACATGGCGATCGATCTGGTCGGCAACCTGTACGCTTGCTGGATTACCGTCACGCCACCCTATAATTTCTTTGTCCGTACTTCGCTGGACGGAGGCGCGACTTTCGGCAGTCCTGTGCTGATCAGCCCCGTATCGCTCGTTCCGACTGTCCTTCCGGTCCCAGGTTATGCCTTTCGGGTGCTGACGTTCGCCAATATATCCGCCGACCGATCGAACGGGCCGTACAACGGCAGCATTTACGCCGTCTGGCAGGATTACAGGCAGGGTTATTCCGATATTTTCATGAGCATCTCGACCAATCTTGGCCTCAATTGGTCATCGCCGGTGAGCATTACGGGAGCTCCGCAGGGGTCGCAGAACTTCTTTCCTGCCGTCGATGTCGATCCTCTGACGGGAGGCGTGAACATCATCTACTACAGCAACCAGGTGGACGGGTTCGATCTGGACGTCTACGTCGCCCGTTCCGTCAACGGCGGCCAGAGCTTCACCAATACGCGCATAACGGACGTCTCCTTCAACCCGAACGGAACGAGTCCGGTACCGGTGCCGTTGATCGGGGACTATATCGATATCGCCTGCGTTCCTCCCGGCGGCTATATCGGCATCTGGACGAACACGAGCAATTCCCTGTACATCGTCGCCGGTTATTCCAACAACGTGATCACTCCTTGATATGAATGGCATGGAAATAGGGCCCTTTTCAGGGCCCTATTTCTATGTGCATCTGTTTTTTTCAGGGAGTTCAGCCGGTTGCGGGAAGAGGGGATGCGGGCAGCCGAAGAGCTGGAGCGTCATGGGGCTGCTGGTGCGATCAGTCCCTTTTCGATGAAGTTGGCGGATACCGGCTTGCGCCCGAGCTCCCGCGACCAGACCGACAGCTGGCCGATATGGTGGATCTCGTGGGCAAGGACATGCCTCATGACCTCGCCCCAGGCGAGCAGCCTCTCTCTTCCGTCCGGAAGCGTATCCAGAAGCGGCCGCTGTTCCATGGAATCATCCCAGCCGCGGATGAAGCCTTCGATGTCCGCGCGGAAGCGGCGGTCGAGCTCGCGCACCTTGGCCAGCGTCGCGTACTCCTCGAAGTTTTCCTGGAAGTCCGGCTTGCCCTGCAGCAGCTGCAGCCAGCTCCACTCGACATCCACGATATGGAACAGCGTCTTCAGAATGCCGCCGACGCCGCCTGTCCGTTCTTGAAGAAGCTCCTCTTGGGACAGCTCCCCGCACCATTCATACCACTGCTCTCTGACCATCCAGTTGTAGCTGAACCAGAATTGCATGGATTCCCTCCTTGAATAGGTATTCCTTCCTCTTCCATTTTATCATGGGAGGGCCGATTGCCGGCGGTACAAAACGGGCGTAAAATACACCCTGAGTCGGCATGCATGGGCATTCGGGCATCCTGGCGTCGAGCTTATATTCGGTTCTCTTCAGCCAAGATTCCTGCCATGGACAATGGATATAGGGGGAAATGAAATGACGGAAAAAGGAAAGGTAGAAGCCCGTTTGGCCGAGCTCGGCATCGTGCTTCCGTCCGCAAGCGGACCCGCGGCGACGTACGCCAACTGCGTCCTGGCCGGAGGGCTGCTGTTCGTCTCCGGCAAGGGGCCGGCGGGGCAGCCGAAGGGCAAGCTGGGCATTGACTTCACGACCGGAGAAGGGAAGGAATTCGCCCGTCAGGCCGCGATCGAGGTGCTGGCGGTCGTCCAGGAAGCGCTCGGAAGCCTGGACCGGGTCCAGCGCGTCGTGAAGATCCAGGGCTTCGTCAACGCATCGCCGGAGTTCGAAGAGCATCATGTGGTGCTCAACGGCTGCACAGAGCTCATGCTGGACGTATTCGGAGATGAGAAGGGCATGCATGCCCGCTCCGTGCTGGGAGCGGCATCGCTCCGGAACAATCTGCCCGTCATCCTGGATTCGATCTTCCAGGTGCAAGAGGGCTGAAAACGGCGCTAGCCATAGGAGGCTATTCATTTCCCTATTCAAACCCAAGCTGTCTGGATCGTTTTCGCGTCCAGGCGGCTTTTTGCGTTGCGAACAATTGTTGAGAGAAAAGTTTAAGTATGTTAACATTTTGTTGAAAACTGTCTACGAAAAAATTGCAAAGGCGGGGCTCTTAATGGAATTGAAACTGAACGGCATGAAATGGGAGCTGAAGGGCTTTTGGCCCTGGGTTCCGCTCAAGGGGACGAGCATGGAAATCGGCAATGAGCTGCTCGGCGTCACGGAGTGGCTTCCGGCGACCGTGCCGGGAGGCGTGCATCAGGATCTGTACCGGGCAGGACTGATCGAGGACCCCTACCGCGATTTGAACAGCACCCATTGCGAGTGGATCGAGAACCGCTGGTGGGTATATCGGGCTTCCTTTGATCGTCCGGCGCTGGAGAGCGAGCAGATCGAGCTGGTATTCAAAGGGCTGGATTATGAAGCCATGATCAGCATGAACGGCGTCTATCTCGGCGAGCACAAGGGCATGTACGAGCCGGCTGTCTTCAACGTGACCGATGCCATCAAGCTGAGGGAAACGGCCGAGCTGCAGGTCGTCTTGAAGCATGCTCCGGACGAAATGGGGCAAATCGGCAAAACCTCCGAAACCTTTACGCAAAAAAGCCGCTTCAACTACAAATGGGACTTCTCCACCCGCCTGGTGAATACGGGCATCTGGGACGATGTCGTGCTTCGCGTGCATCAAGCGGCGACGATCGGCGATGTCGCCCTCCATACCGATCTGAGCCGCGGAGAAGGCATCATCCGGCTGTCGGCGGAAGCCGTCCGCCGCGGAGAGCCTGCTGGAACGCTGCGCTGGCAAGTCGAGGTGCAGTCTCCCGAAGAAGGAGGGGCATCGCCTGGACTCGTCGTCGATGAAGCGGTGCAGGGCTCCGAGGGGGCGGCTGTCATCCGCATTCCCAAGCCGGCCGTCTGGTATCCGAACGGATATGGCAGCCAGCCTCTGTACCGGTTATCGATTCGGCTGCTGGACGATACGGGCGTGCTGGACGAGCGCGTGATGAATGCCGGCATCCGCAGTCTCGATTATGTTCCGAACGAGGAGGCTCCGGATGACGCGCTTCCATACACCTTTGTCGTCAATGGCGAGAAAATCTACATCCAGGGAGCCAACCTGACGCCGCTCGACCATCTTTACGGCAATGTCGGGCCGGAGAGGTATGAGTGGATTGTACGGCTGGCCAAGGATTGCGGAATGAACATGCTGCGCATTTGGGGCGGCGGCATCATCGAGAAGCCGTATTTGTACGAGCTCTGCGACCGCCACGGCATCCTGATTTGGCAGGAATTCATCCAATCCAGCTCGGGCATCGACAATGAGCCGTCGAAGAAGCCGGCGTTCGTCGAGCTGCTCGGCCGGACGGCCGAGAAGGCGCTGAAATCCCGGCGCAACCATGTGTCGCTGACCGTATGGAGCGGCGGCAACGAGCTCATGAGCGAGCCGAATCGGCCGTCGACCTGCGAGGACTCCAACCTGGCCTATTTGCAGGAGCTGGTCGAGGCGCATGACCCGCAGCGGCTGTTCCTGCCGACCTCCGCGTCGGGGCCGGTCCAGTACATTACGGCGGAGAAGGGCGTGAGCCACGATGTCCACGGCCATTGGAAGTACCAGGGCAATCCCGGACATTACGAGCTGTATGGAGACGTGGACCATCTGTTCCACAGCGAATTCGGGGTGGACGGCATCAGCTCGGCGAAGAGCCTCCGCAAGTTTTTGAGTCCCGCCCACCTGAAGCCGGTCTCGATGCAGGACAACCTCGTCTGGAGGCATCACGGCGAATGGTGGGATACCTTTGACCGCGATACGGAGCTGTTCGGCGCGTTCGCGGACCTGCCGGCCTTCGTGCAGGCGAGCCAGTGGATCCAGTCCGAAGGGCTGCGCTTCATCCTGGAGGCGAACCGGCGCAGAGCTTTCCGCAACAGCGGCAGCATCATCTGGCAGCTCAACGAGCCTTGGCCGAACTCCAGCTGCACCAGTCTTGTCGATTATTACATGGAGCCGAAACTGGCCTATTACGGGGTGCGCAAGGCATTCGAGGGCTCCCATGCTTCGCTGGATTACCGCAGCCTGACCTGGCGCGCGGGCGAGACGTTCTCGGCCGGAGTGTTCGCCCATTTCGCCGGCGGGGGCGGCATGGAGATCGAGGCGCAGGTGCTGGATACGGCCGGACAAGTACTGGAGGCGAAGTCTTTCGCTGCTTCTTCAGGGGCGGCTTCGCAGACGGATGGCAGCGGGCTGCGACGCAGAGGCTCAGCCGAGGCGGGGCGGCTGGAATTCGCGGTGCCGGATACCCGCGATGGATTGTTCCTCATCCGGCTTCTCTACGGACCGGAGCGCAAGGATAACGTCTATGTGTTCTCGACGCTGGAGGAGCATCCGTTCCGTCCGGCCCTGGAGCTGAGCGGGGCAAGCCTGGCGGTCGAGCCGCTGACGGGCTGGGAGCATGAGACCGGACCGCTGACGGTCAGGGAGCATGAGACCGGGCTGCTGACGGGCTTGGAGCATGAGCGTGCCGGAGAGGCTGCCTCGGCAATCCGTCCCGTGGTGCGCCGGTACCTCGTGCGCAACGAAGGCGCTTCGGCCGCGCTGCATATCATGCCCGAGGAACGCACAGACCGCTGGTGGACGCTGGCGGACGAGGCCGGCTTCATGCTGCTGCCCGGCGAGAGCCGGGAAGTGTCGGTCGCCTGCGCTCCGCGGGTGAACGATGTGTTCAGCGGATCGCTGGATGCTGGAGGTGACGGAGCGGATCCGCAAGTCGCCTTTACTTGCCTTGGTGAAAAATAGGCATGAAATCGGGATTTGGAGCAGCCTTTCGGGGCTGCTCTTTTCTTCTCCCGAAAGGAAGCGGAAACATCATGCAGGCTTCGGGGACAAGCGCGGTCTGGTTTTCGCGCTCAGCTCGTTTGCCTTGTCCCAGCAGCCATGCCGCATCAGCAGACTTTTGACGCTGCATGTTTTTTTCTTGTTTACTCATTCGGGGTAATAATAGATAAAGGATTTAATTCAAAGGCTTAGGAAGGAGGTTTCCCATGGCCTGCAAGCAGGAGTGGGCATGGAGCAGCGCGGACGGAACGCCGATCCATGGCTTAAGGTGGATTCCCGAGGGGAAGGACCCGGAGGCGGCGATCGGGATCGTGCACGGATTGGGAGAGCACGCAGGCGCATATGCTCATGTGGCGGATTGGTTCACGGACAAAGGATTTGCCGTTTATGCCTTCGATCAGCGCGGACACGGGCTGACTGCCGGCAGGAGAGGGGACTGTCCGGACTACGAGGCGCTGCTGGAGCCGGTCAGACTGATGCTCGGCGATATCGGCTCGCAGCATCGGGGCTTGCCTGTGTTCCTGTTCGGACACAGCATGGGCGGCAACGTCGCCTTGAATTACGCTTTGCGCTTCAAGCCGGATGTCGCGGGCGTCATCGCGTCGGGGCCTTGGCTCAGGCTGGCTGCAGCCCCTCCGCCCGTGCGGCAGCTGCTGGGCCGCCTGCGCAAGCGGCTGCAGCCCGGATACCTTTCCCTTCAAGCGAATGCCCGCGGGACATCCGATCCGGAGATGCAGCTCCTGTACGCGGCGGACCCGCTCCGGCATGGACGGATTACGCTGCGCACGCTGAGCGGGGTCAGGAGCGCCGGGCGCTGGGCGCTGAAGCATGCCCACGAGCTGGAGATTCCGCTGCTGCTCATGCATGGCAGCGCGGATCGGGTCACCTCCTGCCGGGCAAGCCGCATATTTGCAAGCCGTGCGGGGAGCAGCTGCACGTATCGTGAATGGCCGGGCTTTCGGCATGAGCTGCATGCCGAGAGAGAACGCCGGAAGGTGCTGGCTTTCGCGGCGGATTGGATGGACGCCGTCAGGTCGGGAGGAATCTCATCGGATTAGGCGAAGCGACGGCTTTGATCGTCCTAAGCAGCCTAGATTCGGCCTTGCCCTCCAGATGAGCCTTTGCGCCGGGAAATTCCGGCCTAGAGAGCCTGATGCCATGCAGCGAGGGCGAACGGCCGCGAAGTTGAAGAGCGGCAGCCGTTATTATCGGCTGCCGCTCTTTGCATTTTATTTCCCCAGAAACCCGCCCTCGGACCGGATGACCTGGCCGGTAATCCAGCCTGAAGCCTCGCCGGCGAGGAAGGCGATGCCGCGAGCGGCGTCCTCGGGAGTGCCGATGCGGCCCATAGGGAACAGGGGGAGAAGCCGTTCGCGCAGCTCCTCGCCGATCCAGCCGGTGTCGGTCGGCCCGGGATCGAAGCCGTTGACGGTGATGCCGAGCGGAGCAAGCGCGACCGAGAGCGGCTCGATGATGCCGATTACAGCTCCTTTGGCGGCGATATAGGCGAGATTGGCGGGATCAGGCCCTTTGGACACGAGAAAGACGATTCTCCCCTGCGTCTGCGGAGGATGGCCGCTTTCGAGCCGCTTGGCGAATTCCGTGCTGAGCAGGACGGTGCCGCGAACGTTCACGGCATGATGCCGGTCGAGAATGTCGGCGTTCAGCTCGCGGAAGTCCGCGTGCCGCTCGTAGGCCGCATTGTTGACGAGCACCGACGGAGACTGTCCGAAGGCTTCTGCCGCGGCGTCCAGAATGGCTGCCGGCGAAGCCGGATCCGCCAGATCGGCTTCCATGTGCGCAGCCCTCGCCCCCGCTCGCCGCCAGCTCGCGGGCGAGCCGGTCCGGCCATCCCGGAGCGGCTCCGTTGCCTTCCTTTTCGTCAAAGGCGCCCCAATGCGTGAAAAACACATCCATGCCTGCTCCGGCCAAAGCCCGGCAAACCGCCGTCCCGATTCCCTCCGGCCTGCTGACGCCCGTGACGAGCGCGATGCTTCCGGTCTCTTTCATAAGATCCGCCCCTTCCTTGAACCCTTCATGCCTTTAATCTACCAACCGTCCCGACGGTTGGCCAGGTAAACCTTCTCTATACCCGAAATGCCCCTCTGCCGGATCTCTTCCACCATCGCGGATGGAGAGGGAGGCTGGCATAACAAAGGCTTGAGCCGAATACCTATGAGGAAGGAGCAGGCCGGACAAGCGGACGAACCGGACGGGACGTGCGCGAAAGGGGGCGGAAGATGAAAACGAGCATTATCATCCTGACGCATAATCAGCTGGAGTACACGGTGAGATGCCTGGCGAGCATCATCTCGCACACGAAAGATTACGAGCTTGTCCTCGTCGACAACGGCTCCACCGACGGCACGCCCGAGATGATTCGGCGATTGGGCTGCAAGGCCGTCTTCAATGCCGTCAACGCCGGTTTCGCCAAAGGCTGCAACCAAGGCTTGGAGCTGGCTGACGGCGAATTCGTGCTGTTTCTCAACAACGACACGGTCGTGACGGAGGGCTGGCTGGAAGCGATGCTGAGGGCGCTGGAGTCCGACCGTACGGCCGGGATGACGGGCCCGGTGTCCAACTATGTGAGCGGGCAGCAGCAGGTGGAAGCGGATTACGGTCCCGGCCTGGAAGGACTCGGCGCCTACGCCGCCGCGCGCTCGGCCGCCTGGCAGGGCAAGATCATCGAGGTGCCCCGGCTGGTAGGCTTCTGCCTGCTGCTGCCTCGCGATCTGGCGCTGGAAATGGGCGGCTTCGATGAGCGCTTCGGTCTGGGCAATTATGAGGACGACGACCTGTGCATGAGAATCCGCAGCCGCGGCTACCGGCTGGTCGTCGCCTGCGATTCGTTCATCCACCACTACGGCCATGTGACGATCAATGCGCTCGAGGATTTCGACCTGACGGCATTGCTCAGCGTGAACCGGGAAATCGCCCGGCGCAAATGGGGCGAAGATCTGATCGACCTGATCTACAAGGTCCAGCCTACGCTGACCTTATGCGTCGGCGCCGATCCGGATGCCGGGCAGGAGCAGATGGAGCGGACGCTGGACAGCATGGCCGGGCTGGCCGACGAGATCATGCTCGTCCACTACGGAGGCCGGGATAGCCGCGAGTCTGTGCATCGGACCGGCTTGATCCGCAATCTCAAGACGGTCTATGCCGAAGCGGAAGGGGAGCAGGGAGCGGAGGCGAATGGAGTGGCGGCCGGACTGCGCGAAGCCGGGCGCGACTTCATTCTGTGGCTGCGGGCGGGCGAGGAGCTGCAACGGGATGATGCGCTTGCGTTCCGCAGCTTCCGGCGCGGCCTGAGCGCGGACGTTCCGCTTATTTCCTTCTCCTCGCTGGGCTCTTCCCAGCCCGTACGAATGGCTCTATGCACGGACGGCTTGCACTGGGACTCTGCGGCCGGATTCTCGCTGCCCAGCGGCGAATGGCCGCATGAGCTGGACATCCGGGTGGGCGGCAGCGCCTGGGCGAGTCCATGAAGGAGCAGCGCCAAAGCGCTCCCGTCCGTAACGGAGCCGGGATTCGGCTGCTGAAGCCCGGCGTTACCTTCGAGACCAAATGTTATGAGGAGGATTGGCGGGAGCTGCTGCAGACGGACCGTCTGAGGCAGGCGATCGAGCGCCATGAGTTCCCTTTTGCCGAGAAGATTCTGTACATCAACAACGTCAGCCGTCCGGAGCTCGTCGAGCGGCATGCGCAGCGCCTGGTGGAGGAAGGCGTCCTGACCTCCTACGCGGTCGTGGAGACATTCAGCGGCGAAGCGCTTGATTTCTTCGGGCTGAGCCGGGAGAGCTTCGAGGGAGGCTACTATTATTCCATCGCGGAGCTCGTCGCCATCTACCGGTGCCGGACGGAATATCTGCTCCACTATTCGGGAGACTCGATGCTGGACGGTGCGCTGCCCTGGATCCCTCCTTCCCTGGAGCGGATGCGCGCCCAGCCCTCCCTTGTATGCGCGTGTCCGGTTCCGAACGGCAACGAGGAGGAGGCGCGGCAGGAGGCATTGACGGCCGAGAAGGATTTCTACGTCGGGTACGGCTTCTCCGATCAATGCTACTTGATCCGGACGGAGGATTTCCGGGCGCAAATCTACGAGGAGAGCCATCCGGCATCCGCGCGTTATCCCGCTTATGGAGGAGAGCTGTTCGAGAAGCGCGTGGACTCCTGGATGCGGAGCAACGGATATATGCGTCTCGTGTACCGCCATGGCAGCTATACCCACCGGAATATGAGGCGGGATCGGACTTCAGAGGCGGAGAGGGCGGCGGAGCCTGTGCTGGCCTGCTACCGATCGGGCCTAGCGGCGATGGAAGGGCTGGATTACGAGTCGGCCATCGTCTGGTTCCGTCTGTCCTTGACGGCGGCGGCACGCCTGTGGCAGCAAGGGAGAGAGACGGCGCCGGAGCTGAGATGGCTTCCGCATTTGCAGCTGTCTGTCTGCTACGACCGGCTCGGCCGGAGAGAGGAGGCGTATGCCAGCAACGAAGCCGCTGCGGTATATGCCCCTTCCGGCCATTCCAGCATCGAGCATAACCGGGCTTATTTCCGCTCTCTGGCGGCGGATTCCGCCATGGCTGCGCATCCGCCGCCGGCAGAAGAGGGGGATGCGGCTGATGAGACGCTGCTTTCCCTGCTGATTCCTTCGCTGCCGGAGAGGCGAGAGCGGCTGGATTCGCTGCTGGAGGCGCTGGAGCTCCAGATTGCGGGCAAGCCGGTCGAACTGATCGTCATGACGGACAACCGGCGGCGGAGCACGGGGGCCAAGCGCAATGCCCTGCTGCAGCAGGCTCAGGGGCGCTATGTCGCTTTTATCGACGACGACGACCGCGTGTCGGAGCATTATGCCGCTGCGCTGCTGGGCGCCATTGCGGGCCGGCCCGAAGCGGACTGCATCGTTTTCGACGTGATGGTCTATGAGGGCGGCAAGCCGCTGCGCTCCTGCCTCTACGGCGTGGAATACGAGCATGGGGTGGACGAAAGCCGCTACTACCGCAAGCCCAACCATCTGATGTGCTACAAGCGCGAGCTTGCCTTGCGGCATCCGTTCCGGGACATCGGCTACGGCGAGGATGACGAATGGGCGGCAAGAGCTTCCTTGGACATCGTCCATCAAGCCAGAATCGATGAAGTCCTCTATCATTACGATTGGGTCGCGAAGCCGCGGAGCTGGTATGGCGGCAAATAGGGCTGCGAGGGCGGGGCCGGTACGCCGGCCGAATGGCGAGGAGCGCATACGCGGGCAAGCAGAGCTGCGAGGAGAAACAGGGGGGCGAAGGGCAGCCGGGTTTTCGCGATGCTGCCGTCAACGGGGCGGATATAGGCTAAGGAGGGAAACAGGCTGCCTCGCGGCAGCCTTTTAGACGTGCGGAGCAAGCTTATTCCGTGTCCGCATAGTAACGGTTCAACGATTGCCATTCGGCAAACAGGGAATTGGCCGCAGCGGAAAGCCCTTTGGGAGCGAGAATGCCGAGACCCGCGGAATGCTGGAAGGCTTTCGCCGGATGCTGCCCGGACAGCTCCCTCCACAGCTTCCAGACGCCGAAGTCCGCAATCCTGACCTCCGTGTCATGCAGCAGCACGATGCCGTCCCCGGCCAGCTTCGGCAGCCAGCTTTCGTAGTCGCGGCGAACCGCTTCGTACGTATGGAGGCCGTCGATGTGGAGCAGATCGATGGAACCGTCTGCAAAGGCATCCAGAGCTTCGTCGAACGCTGCCCGGTGCAAGGCCGCTTGCGGGTACAGCGCCGCAGCCCTCGAGACGAGCTGGAAAACCTCGCTGCCGTAGGCTCCGGAATGGAAATCCCCCTCCCAGCTGTCGACCGCATGAAGCCTTGTATCGGGAGATCCGTCTTTGGCTCCCTGGCAGAAGCTGAAAAAGGAAGCTCCGTAATGGGTTCCGAGCTCCACGACGGTGGCGGGCCGTGCGTTGCGGATGAAATCGTAGCCGAAGCGGAGATGGCCTCTCCATGCGGATTCGGACCGGAACAGGGGCGACAGGGCGTCGGTCTCGAAGACCGGGTCGTGGCAGATCCAATCGAGGTTCAAGGGACAGCCTCCTTCAAGCGCGATGACAAGCACTATGGGAAGCTTATGTTCCTGGAGGGGATTTCAGAAGTCGCGCCGCTGTTCAGGTCGCCAACGGAAGAAAGCAAAAAGCCGCCGCCGGAGCGACGGCCGTGCTTATCGAGAACTCCATTGCCGTTTCTTCGCCGAGATGAGGAAGAACATCGGGCGCCGGACTTCTTCCGCCCAAGCCGGATTCGACTCCAGCATCGCCTCGGTCGGTGTCAGCTCCGACAGCTCCTTGATGTCGAAGCCCCCGCCAATCAAGGCATTCAGGTAAGCGGAGACGGTCCGATGGTACTTGATGACGTCGCTGCCGAGGAAGCGGGAATTCCGCAGCCCTAGCTCGTGATAGCGGTCCAGCGGCCAATGGAGCTTCTCGCCGTCCGGGCCGTAATGCCAGTCCTGCGCCGCCAGCGCCGTAAATACCGGATGCTCGACCGACAGGATGAAATCCCCGCCTGCCGCGAGGGAGCGGCTGATTTTGCGCACGGCGCCGGCAAAGTCCTCCACGTAATGAAGAGCGAGCGAGCTGATGACGACATCGAATTCCCCTTCGGAAAAATCAATGTCCTCGATCGCTGACCGGCGGTATTCGATGGCGGGGTCGTCGGTCATCTCTCTCGCCCGCTGCAGCATATTTTCCGATAAATCCAAGCCTAACACCGACAGGGCGCCATGCTGCCTTGCATAACGGCAATGTCAGCCGAAGCCGCAGCCGAGATCGAGCACCCGCTTGCCTTCCAGATCGGGCAGCATGCCGCGGAGCGTACTCCATTCCCCAGCGGCATCCAGGCCGCCCAAGGAGCGGGGCATCCGGCTGTAGCTGGAGAAGAATTCCTTGTCGTCGTATTTATTCTGCTTCATGCGGGCAACGCCTCCCTGGTTGGTCTCTGCTAAACAGCATAGGCCAAAAGAAAGGGCGATAGCCAGGGGAAAATCGGATATACCCGAGCGATGCCGTTCTTCCCGAGCTGGCGGGACGCTGCCTGCAAGTGAAAAATCCCGCCATAGGCAGATGCCCGGACGGGATCGCAGTAAAGGAAGATGAAGTCAGGCTGCAGGCGCAAGCGCCTTTTCGATCTGCTGATGCAGATCCAGCAGCTTCGTTTTTTGGACGACGACCTGCTGCCGCAGCGTAATGATGGACCGGATCGCTTGCGCGACAGCAGCTTGGTCCTTGCCGGCCTTGGCCGCCTTCAGCTTGGCCTGCTCAGCCTTGATCAGCCCGCGGGTGCCGCTGAGAGAGGCGCGTTCGCCGCGAATATCGGAGCGGACGGCGGCGAGCTGTTCCTTGAAGTGTTTTTTCTCGGCGGCAGTCCGCTTGTTGAGATCGGCATGGATTTGCTTGCGGACCTCTTTGAGCTGGCTGCCCAGCGCGGCGTTCTGCTTGGCGAGAGCGGTCAGCTCGGCTTTGAGCGGCTTGATCTCCGCTTTCCATTCCGCTGCCGTCGCGGAGAGCTTTTTCGCCGGCCCGGTTGCCGGTGCCGTTGTCTTGACAGTGATCGCCGTAGTCGCTGCCTTCGCTGTAGCCTTCGCCGTAGTCGCTGCGTTCGCCGTTGCCGCAGCGGCATGAACCGCTCCGCCGCTTGCCAGTACCGATCCGATGACGAGGGCGGCCATGGCGCCCGACCATTTCTTGTTCATTCCCATCCATCTCCTCTGCTTCTGAGTATGGGGCTCGGGAGGATGCCCGAGCCGCCTTGAACCCAGAATAACGGCCAGTTATGTCATGGATGTGTCATCGGCCGCCGAGGGGAAAACAACCTCGAAGCGGGTACCGTTGCCCTCCGAGGATGCCGCCTGAATCGTGCCGCCATGCGCTTCCGTGATATACCGGCTGATCGTAAGTCCAAGACCGGAGCCGGAGCTGCCGCTTCTGCTGCCGTCGGCTTTCATGAACCGGTCCCAGATGCGGGGAAGCATCTCCTCCGGAATCCCTCGACCGTCATCCCGGACGTCGAATCCGATCTGGCTGCCGTCCTGGAAGCCCGACACGGAGATGGCGGTCCCCGCATCGTTATGGCGGATCGCGTTGCCGATCAGGTTCAGGACGACCTGGCGAATCCGCTGCTGATCCCCTCGGAATCGAACCGGCGGCGAGTTCTCTCGGACCGTCCAGCCTTGCCAGGATAGCGTCATTCCCGCTTCCTCAGCGGCCGGGGTCAGCTGGAGCAAGCATTGCTGAAGCAGCTCCCCGAGATCGAAGGCGGTCATCCGGTAGCGGACGACATGCTCCTCGAACTCCGTCAGCTCGGTCAGGTCGTCGATCAGCTGCTGCAGCCGCCGGGTTTCCGAGAGGGCAAGCCGCGTGAACTCCGACTTCTCCTCCTCGCTCATGATGCCGTCGTCCATGCCTTGCAGAGCGGCCCGTACGGTCGTCAGCGGCGTCCGCAGCTCGTGGGCGAGATCTCCGATGAAGCGCCGCCTGCCGGCCTCCACCCGCCCGAGCTTGTCCGCCATGCCATGGATCGCGCCGGCCAGATCGGCGAGCTCGTCGCGGCCCCGATACTGGGCTCTCGTCTCGAACCGGCCTTCCGCGTAGCTCCGGGCGACCCGGCTCAGCTCCAGCACCGGGCGGGTGAAGGCGCGGGAGACGAGCCAGAGCACGAGGGATACGGGAATTGCGAAAACGAGGGATACAAGCCAGAGAGCCCTCTGCAGCGGACCGACATAACGGACGGCTTCCTTGACCGGGCGGTAAACGAAGCAGGAGGCGGCGACTTCGCCTCCGCTCTGCAGCGGGAAGCCGCGAATCAGCATCGTCGTCCCTTGCTGGCGGGCGTAGACCTTCTTCTCCTGGATCGTGCCGCCCTCCATGACCGTCCGGACCCACTCGCGGACATCGGGCCGGGTGCCGACCTCCTGGATGCCTGCCTTCGAGAAGTTGTACCGCTTGCCTTGGATGCTGATCTGAAGCGAGCCATGCTTCTCGAGCTGCTGCAGCCTCTCGCGGAAGGCGGCAGGCTTCAGGCGGCCTTCCTGCACCTGGTCGAACAGAAGCTGAATGTCCTGGCCGGCGTCGGCGAGCTGCTTCCAGCTCCGCTCATAGGCTTTCTGCTGGATGAGCCAGCTGGTCGCCGCCGTCAGGCTCGCGATGATGAGGATTCCGATGAGCAGATAGGACAGCATCCATTTCCATACCAGCGATCTCATGTTTCGTCCGTCCGGTCGAGCTTGTAGCCGACGCCCCAGACGGTCGAGATCGACCAGCCTTGGGCCGGCTGCAGCCTCCGCCTAAGCCTCTGCACATACAAGTCCACGACCCGGTCGTCGCCTTCGAAATCCCAGCCCCATATCCGCTCGATCAGCTCGCTGCGGCTGCACACGAGCCCGGGATGGCGGATCAGCTCCTGCAGCAGGTCGAATTCCCGCCGGGGAAGGTCGATCATGCGGCCCCCGAGCGTCACCGACCGGCGTTCCGCATCCAGGCGCAGATTGCCGGCGCGGCATGCGGCTCCGGATGCCGGCGGCTGTCCGCCGCGGGAGCGCCTGAGCACGGCGTCTACCCGGGCCATCAGCTCGCGGGGGTCGAACGGCTTGACGATGTAATCGTCCGCTCCGAGCTGCAGGCCCTCGATCCTCTCCTCCAGCTGGCCGCGGGCGGTCATCATGATGACCGGAATCCGGCTGCCTTCCGCCCGAAGCTTCCGGCATACCTCCCAGCCGTTCAGCTTCGGAAGCATGAGATCGAGCAGGATCAGGGCATATTCTCCGTTCTCCAGCATGTCCAGAGCTGCCATCCCATCTGCCGCCGCCTCCGGTTCATACCCGCTTTTCCTCATGTAGAGAGCGGTAATGCGGACGATGGAAGCATCGTCGTCCACGATAAGAATTCGATCCGTCACGCCGAGTCGGCTCCTCTCCGTAGCAGGGAGTAGTGGTATCTCTATAGAAGACGAATAGGCGGGCGCAAAGTTGTGGCCGGATCGGGATAAATGGCAGGAGGGCTTGCATGCGGGCCAGGTGGGTAAAAATAGACTAGAGAAGAACGCAGGAGTTCCACAACCGAAACGAGGAGTTGACTCAGCCATGATCAAAATCGTGCTAGTCCGCCATGGACAGAGCGAGTATAACGCACAAAACCGCTTTACGGGGTGGACGGACGTCGATCTGACCGACAGCGGCAAGGAGGAGGCCCGCCGCGCCGGGGAAATTCTTCGCCAGAACGACTATGTGTTCGATGTCGCTTATACGTCGGTGCTCAAGCGCGCCATCCGGACGCTCTGGATCATCCAGGATGAAATGAGCCTGCTCTGGATTCCGACGGACAAGACGTGGATGCTCAATGAACGGCATTACGGCGCCCTGCAGGGGCTCAACAAGGAGGAGACGGCGCAAAAGTACGGGGAAGAGCAGGTCCATCTGTGGCGCAGATCCGTCACCGTCCGGCCGCCGGCGCTGGATAAGGACGACGAGCGTTATGAGGGAAGGGATCCCCGCTACAAGGATATCAAGGACCGGGTGCCGGTGACGGAAAATCTGGACGATACGGAGCAGAGGGTGCTGGATTACTGGAGAGAGAAGGTCGAGCCTTCGCTCCATGAGAACCGGCGGGTGCTGATCGTCGCTCATGGCAACACGATTCGGGCGCTGGTCCGCTATCTGGACGACATTCCGGGGGACGGCATCGCCACTCTGAATATTCCGACCGGAACGCCGCTCGTCTACGAGCTCGGGGATGACCTGAAGCCGGTCCGTCATTATTACCTGGAGGAAAACAAAGAAAAGACCGATGTCAAGGAAGCGGCTCAAGGCGCTCCCGACGTCCGGTCGGAATAGCGCAGGATTCCGCCGCCTGCTGCAGCCTGCATAGCCGTCCGGATTTCGTCATTGAAACCGGGCGGCTGTTTCGCTTTCTTCTTCCGGCAGCCTTAAGCGGCTGCGCCAGGCCCGTGCCAAGCCGGCCGGCGGCTAGGAGTCCAAACGCAGAAGGAAGTCGCGTGTGCCGTTGTACGCATCGGTCCAGCCCATTTTCGCATAAAAGCGGAGGCCGTCCAGTCCTTTCATATAGTAGGCGCCCAGCAGTCTCTCCTTGAAATCGGGGATCGTCATTCCTGCTTGCTCCTGGTAGTCCTGATAAGCCCGTACGACCCCAAGCGCTGCCATATGCCGGTCGAGAATCGCGAGATCGACCAGATCATCGCCATAGGCGCAGTTGCCGTCAATGATGCCGGTAATGCGGGTGCCGCTCGACAGAATATTCCATTGGTGAAAATCGCCATGAATGAAATGGCGGTGGGGCTCATTGTAAGGCGCGTAGGCCATCAGCCGGCTGTAGCACTCGTCGAAAACGTCCTTTTCCAAGCAGGTGCTGCGGAACAAGCCGTGCCAGTTCTCCCAGAAGGTGCCCGTCTGATCCTCCGCGAACGAAGCAGTCAAGTAGTCCTTCCAGGTCCGGTGCTTTCCATTGCCGTCCGGCCCGATCCACCCGTAGCCGCTCGTAAACCCTATGTCCACTTGATTAAGCCGATTCAAAAGATCGATAAGCTCCGGAAGCTGCCCGGCTTGCTGCTCGGGGGTGCAGGCCGCGAGGCTGTAGCCATCGATCCGTTCCATGATGACGTAGGCCAAGTTTCCATGCTTCCCTTGCCCCAAACATCGGGGATAGGGGATTCCCTGGCCGGACAGCAGCTCCGACAGGAACCGTTCGGTCGCGTAGGCTCCCTCCAGGTCGCTGAACTTGATGACATGCCCTTTTCCTTCGTGGTTGAAGGAGAAGACGCTGCTCAAGTTGCCGCCATCCATGGGCATAATCTCCGTGGCGATGGAGCCAGGTGGGCCTTAACCACGTCCTCGACTTCGCTTTCAGCCACGCTTGGCTTGTTATAAGCCGTCATGGTTCGCACTCTCCCCTCGTTTTGGCTCAAGACAGATCCGCCTTTCAGCTTTACTATAGACGGTTCGATCTGCGCGTTCGAGGGATAGGATAGGTATAGGCAAATAATCACATGATTTGAACGGGCGGACCGGCGGTCGCCGTGAATGGAACCGCAAGCATAGAGTGAAGCTTCGAGCCCGGTCTTGATTTTATTTGCCGGACGGTTATAATTCAGTTTAAACGATTAAACCAATGAACGGATTGAGGGAGAACG